>JARFPW010000072.1 GCA_029288095.1 Gemmatimonadota bacterium | reverse complement strand
TCAGGCGATGACGCTTCACTCCAACATCCCAGGCGTCGCCCTCCGTCACGACTCGTCCTGTTTCGAGGTCGAATAGGGTCCACCGATCTCCGTTCCGGGCATCGAGTGTGATCGTGTCCGGTCCGAGACCTTCTGTGCGGGTAGGAGCTTCGAGACTGGATAGAGGGTAGACCGGCGGCTCCGGCCGCCGCAGGGAACTGACCACGACCGTGGCGATCGCGGCGACGAATAGAACTCCGGTCGCCCACAACCATGCGGGCGTGGCGTGCGTCCGCTCCACCTACTCCACGTTCCGGTGCAGGATTCTGTTTAGGTTTGCCAGGTAGACTCCGAGTCCGAGGGCAAACGCGGCGAAAATCAACGCGAGTATGAGAGCGCCGGTACCCGCACCGTCCGAGTAGGCGGCAAACTCCCAGCCGGCGTAGCCGAGGCAGAACAGGATCGCTGCCGTGATCAGGAATCTGTGAAATCCGATGATACCCACGAGGCCTCCGTGGAGACGTTGGAGTGACAACGCGACGAGCAGGGAGCCGTCGCCCGATGTTGAATGTACGATAGCCACAGGTCACCCGGCGACCGCATCCACTCCAGGTTTGCTAAACGATCCAGCGCGGAAGACCTTGGGCCGATGATGCTCAAGCACCGGACGTATGCGGAGGTCAAAGGCGGCGATTCGTCGCGTATGGCCGAGCAGGTCAACGCACAGCAAGCCCGCGTCGCCGAGCGGCTGGCCGGCGTGAAGGCGTGCGTGGCCGTGATGAGCGGGAAGGGTGGTGTCGGGAAGAGTCTGACGACGGCGGCAATCGCCGCGGCCTGTGCTGCCCGCGGCCTTGCGATCGGCCTGCTCGATGCTGACCTGGTCGGACCGAGCGCGGCTCGCATGTCCGGCGTTAGCTCGACCGGCCTGGAGGTAGACGAATCGGGTGTTGATCCCGCGACGTCTCCCGCTGGAGTCCGGGTGATGTCGATGGATCTCCTGCTCGACGACGACGCTCCGCTGGCCTGGCGCGAGCCCGAATCCGAGAGCTTCGTATGGCGCGGCGCGCAGGAACGCAGTGCGCTCCGGGAATTCCTCTCGGACGTGAGATGGGGCGACCTGGACCTGCTACTCGTTGACCTGCCGCCGGGTACGCAGCGGTTGATCGATCTCGCGGAATTGCTGCCGCGTCTCGACGGTCTCCTCGTGATCACGATACCGTCGGCGGCATCGCAGTCCGCCGTGTCGCGCTCGATGAGGCTAGCCGCGGACAGGGGCATCCGCGTGCTGGGGGTTCTGGAGAACATGGCGGGGTACGCGTGCGCCGATTGCGGTGAGGTCCGATCCCTGTTTCCGGGCGACGCGGGCCGGCGGCTTGCCGATCAGCACGATACGACTCTGCTCGGACGCATCCCGTTCGATCCGGACGCAGCAGGACACGCGGACATGGGAGCGCTCGACCAGATCATGGACCACACCGTTGCCGGAGCCGCGATCGACGAAGTCGTGGGCAAGCTCCTGAAGGCGATCGCATGAAGTTTCTCTGCATCGAGTGCGACGAGCAGATGATCTTCGAGCAACGACAGCTGCCCGGAGACGGAACGCTTGCCGCGGCTTTCCGGTGCCCAAGGTGCGAGCGCGTGGTGGCCATGCTGACCAACCCGATGGAGACGCAGCTCGTGTCCTCGCTGGGCATCAAGATCGGTGGCCGGGAAGTGCCGGAGCAGCCCCTAGAACTCGTGCGAAGCGAAGTGGTCGGCGGCCGGGATGACGCCTTCGCGGATGCGGATCCGCCCCTCCCGCCCCAGGCGCCGGGGACCGTCGTGTGGAGCCTGGCGGCGGTCGAACGTCTCGAGGGTGTCCCGCGGTTCGTGCGCGGCATGGTAAAGCGGATCTACGCCGACTACGCAAAGGAAAACGGAATCGCGGAGATCACGCCGGAGATCATGGACAGAGCCCGATCCGAGCTCGGCCTGGAGGGCATGTGAGCGCCGAGGCGACCGACGACAAGGAGATCGTGCGCGTCGTCGGCGACATGACGGTCACCGTAGACCGCTTGCTGTGCGTGGGCTTCGGAGACTGCATCGATGAGGCGCCGGAGGCGTTCGAGTTCGATGACGAGGGGATCGCGATCCTGACGGGTCCCGAGACGGTTGACCGGGGGCGGTTGCTGCGGGCATGCGAGTCCTGCCCGGTGGACGCGATCACGGTGATGGACATCCTCGGCCGCACGCTGGTCCCGGAGGAGTCTGCCGCGGCCGATGACTGAGCCGCGCGCTGTCGCGGAGGGGTTGGGCTTCAGCTATCGGGTGGGATCACCGGTGCTCGACGGCTTGTCGTTTTCTGCAGGTCCGGGCGAGACCCTCGGCTTGCTGGGCCGCAACGGCTCGGGAAAGACGACACTGCTACGCCTCCTGGCAGGTCTGACGGAGGCGACCACCGGACACCTGGAGACGACGCCTCTTCCCGCCGTCGTGTTCGACCGAACTCCCTTCCAGGACAGCCTGTCGGGCTCGGAGAACCTGCGACTCGGACTGGCCCTTCGTCGGCATGCGGATCGCACGGCGTCCGCTGCCCGATACGTCTCCGCTCTCGATTTGGACGAGGACTCTCATCGGCCGGTCGGCGAGTACTCCCTGGGCATGCGGCGTCGACTCGCCCTTGCCGAGGCCCTGTCGTGCCGGAGCCCCCTCGCACTTCTGGACGAACCGACCCTCGGTCTGGACCCGTCGGGGCGTACCGTGCTGACCGACCTGCTGAGCGAGGCGGCTGAAGCCGGGAAGACGATCATCATCGCGACAAACGACGCGGCGTTCGCGGAGCTGGTGTGCTCCCGCGTCCTCGTACTGGAAGGTGGACGAGCTCTCGCGGACGACGCACCGTCGCGGCTGATCTCGGACCTCGAAGCACCAACGATCATCGAGGTCGAGTCTTCGGGTGTGCCCCCGCACGGCAGCCCACCGGAAGGCCTGTCGGTCGTCGCCGCGGAGCCCGGGCACCTCGTCGTCTCTGCGTCATCGGGAGCCCGCGAGCTGCCCGCGCTGTGTGCCTGGCTGGCCGGCTCCGGCGCGGAGGTCCAGGCAATCCGAGTGCGTGAACCTGGTCTGGCCGACGTGTTTCACGCGCTCACCGGTCGACGGCTGGTGCCGGACGAAGCAGAGCGCCCGTGAGAGCGACGGTGTGGCGCCTCACGTGGACGCTCGCATTCCGGCGGCGGCGGCTGTTGATCTGGAACCTGCTCGTGCCGGTGCTCCTGCTCGTGCCTGTCGTGACGAGCGCGGCGGCGGCCGCGCATCGCGCCGTCGTCGTGGCTGTGTTCGTGACGTTCTTCGGCGCCTACGGCAGCTGCATACCGCTGATCCGCGACGGCATGACCGGCTGGGCCGAAAAGGTGTGGCTGACCGGATACGGCGGCCGCCGATGGTTGATTGAACGGACGCTGGCTTCGGCAGCCATCGATTGGGTACAGCTGCTTCCCGCGAATTTCCTGCTCGCCGCGCTGATCGGGACGTCCGCCTCCGAAACCCTGGCCCTGCTGATCGCCACCGCGCTTGCCCTGTTGTTCGCCAACCTGCTCGGAGTCTTCGTGGCGACCCTGGTAAGAGCCCTCGGGGAAGCAGCCCTCGGCTGCGCCGTGGTCTCCCTGTTCGCACTACACCTGTCAGGGGTGTTCCGTACGCCGGTGCCTGGATCCTGGTGGGCGGCCGTCGAGAGTGGGAGCCCACTCCGGCCGCTGCATGAGACGTGGGTTGCCTCGCTGTCGGACGGGCCGGGCCTGGTGGCGGCCGACGGGGTCCTGCCGGCGCTCACTCTGGCGTCGCTGTTGCTGCTGGTAGCCGCGGTCGGGAACGGGCTCGCGCTGAGGCTGGTGGCCACGGGCTCGGCGGACTAACCGACCCCTGGGACCGGGGTTGAATGAGCCGGCGACTACGAAAGTCCCTACGAACATGTCCGGAAATCGGTTTCGCGCTACCCGCGTTTGACGCGATGTGCGGGCCTCGCCTATACTCCCGCCGGCCGCGCGTTGCCGATCGACCGGAACCGCGGACCGGCAGGGATCCACACCGATATCGAGCGGGCCGAACAGGCCCGTTCCGCGTATAGATGGCGACTGCTGCCTCGGCGGACGTGTCGCTCGTTCGATAGATGCGAAGGACGGGTCGAGGCGGACAGCAACCGCGGCGATCTTGATTCCAGGTATAGCACGGTGTGGCTCAAACATCCGAGGTGTTGATGTACCGTGAGGTCCTCGTTCCGGTCGACAACTCTGCGCATTCGGATCTGGCGGTGGATCGCGCCGTCGAGATCTGCAAACTCAGCCAGGGGCGCATCACCGCGACCCACGTGTATGCCGCCCGCCTCCACGACGTGCGTTTTCGTCAGCTCGAAGTCGGTCTTCCCGCCCAGTTCCAGGAACCCCAGGAAATACGCCGGCAGCGGAAGATCCATGACAAGCTGATCGAGAAGGGCCTGCAGTTGATCTCGGACAGCTTCCTCGACGAAGTCGACAAGAAGGCGAAAGCCGCCGGAGTAGATCTCACGAGGCAACTGCTCGAAGGCATCAACTTCGAGGAGATCGCCAACGAGGCGAACAAGGGTGCAGGACAACTCCCCAGCCTGATCGGCTTCGACCCCAACATCGCCGACAAGTACGACGGCGGTGAGAACGTCCGCAGCGACGTGCAGGTGGGTGATGACGGTAGGATCATCGCCGAAGACGAAGAGCACGACGAGAAGCTCGCTGGCAAGAGTGAGCGGGACTACGACCTCGTCGCGATCGGTGCGTATGGCATCGGCCGGCAGGCGTACAGCCGCATCGGTGGCGTCGCGTGGCGCGCGCTGAGGAAGATTGAGAAGGACATCCTGGTGGTCCGCGACGAGCGTCCCATCGAAGGCGGATCCATCATGGTCTGCATCGACGGGTCGGCCTACTCGTACAAGTGCATGCGCATGGCCCTCGAGATGGCCAGCGAATACGACTGCAAGCTGTTCGTCGGCAGCGCCTTCGACGTCGAATACCACCACGCCGTCTTCAACAACATCAAGGACGTACTCTCGGTACAGGCCTCGAAGGTCTTCAAGTTCGAAGAGCAGGAAGAGCTCCATAACAACATCATCGATAAGGGCCTGCTGAGACTCTGCAAGGCGAACGTGAAGCGGGCGATGGTGATGGCCAGTGAGTATCCGGACCTCGAAATCGAGACCCAGATTCTCGTCGGCAAGCCGTTCCAGGTGATCCTGCAGTGGGCAGAGGAAGAGAATCCCTCGCTGCTGGTCCTGGCCCGCCACGGGTCGCACCGCATCGAAGGAACCGAAATCGGATCGCAGGCCGAAGAGGTCGTTCGCGCCGCGGAGGTAAACACGCTGCTCGTCGGAACGACTGATGTCCGTCCCGACGAAATCCCGTGGATCGAAGAGGACGGCGAGAAGGGTCTCGAGTGGACGCCCGAGGCGGAGGTCAGGATCCTCCGCGTACCGCCGTTCGCCCTCGGGATCGCTCGAAAGGCCGTAGAGGAATTCGTCCTGGAGCATCACGGTCCGGGTAGTCGATACGCGGCGGCGTTCGTGGACGGACCGACGAAGCAGGAAGCCGCGGCAAACGGAACCGCCAACGGCAATGGTGCGGGGCCGGTCGTGACTCCCGAGGAGCTTCCGATCGTCACGAACGAACGACTCGACGAGGCGATCACCAAGCTGCTCCCGACGCACATGCAGCTGATCATGGGCATCGGCACCGCCGAAGAACTGGCGCTCGCGGAGCTGAAGGCCGAACAGGCGATGGCCCGCACCGTTGTCGTCGGAAGCGATGCCGACCCGATTCCGGAAACGCCGATGGTCGAGACGAAATGTCCGGTCACCAGCAACGTCCTGAGCCGGGAGCGAGTCGAGACCGACCCGATCGAGTGGACTGCCGAAGGGTTCGCCCGTCTCAAGGCTGTTCCGCTCATCGCGAGACCACTTGCCCGCAATACGGTGGAGAAGTTTGCGCGCGAGAACGGGATGTATCGCGTCACGACCATGGTCATGGATGACAACAAGCAGGCGATGATCGAGGCGGACACGTTCGACATGGACACGATGCTGGTGATGTTCAAGGAACTGCAGACGAAGCAGATCCAGGCAGCGGCCGAAGGGCTAGATGGGATCACTCCTGAGATGCGCAAGTTCATCGAGGAGGCCAAGGCGAGCGGAGTGACGCGCTGCCCGATCCGGGACATGGAGGAGCAGGCGGACGCGTGCCCGGTGGACTTCAAGACGGCGACGCCGGAGCAAGCGAAGAAAGCCGTCGAGGAATTCATGGCGGAGTCTGACTGAGAGTGCCGATTCCGCACGTCGTAGCATGGAACATCACGCAGCGCTGCAACCTGGCGTGCGCCCACTGCTATATCTCCGCCGGCTCCTGGCACTCTGCCGCCTCCGAACTCGCGACGGCCGACTGCCTGCGGGTCGTCGATGAGATCCTCGCCGCCAACCCGTCCCCGATGCTGATCCTCTCGGGTGGCGAGCCCCTGGTGAGAGAAGACCTCGAGACGATCGCGGCGCACGCGAGTGCGGGTGGCGCCACGGTCGTCGTCGGTACGAACGGGATCGGACTCTCTGACGCACGGATCACATCCCTGAAAGCAGCCGGAGTGCAGGGTGTGGCCATCAGCGTCGATTCCTTGAGCCCGACGTATCACGATCGATTCCGTCATGGAACCGGGGCGCTCGAGCAGACCCTGGCAGCTGTCGATCGTCTGGCGACGCACGAACTCGACTTCATCATCCAGACGACCGTGACCCGCGGGAATCGGGCGGAGCTGGCGGAGCTCGTGGACTGGGCCGCCGATAAGGGCGCGGTCTCGTTCAACCTCTACTTCCTGGTCGAAACAGGCCGCGGCGAGGGCATGCGAGGCATGTCGCCGGAGGAAAATGACTCCGTGCTCGCAGAACTCCTGCTGCTCGAGGCGAAGTACCGCGGCCGCATGATGGTACGCTCGAAGTGCCAGCCGCAGATCATGCGCCACGCGTACGAAGCGGACTCGGACTCGCCACTGCTCAACTACGAAACACGTTGTCCGTGCGGCGTTCACTACTGCCGCATCACGCCGGAAGGGAAGGTCACACCGTGCCCTTACATGCCGGCCGTCGCGGGAGACCTGACGCAGGCCACGTTTTCGGAAATCTGGAACGATTCGGAGCTGTTCGCTTCCCTGCGGGAGCCGTCGCTCGGCGGAAAGTGCGGGGCCTGCGAATACCGGGAGGTATGCGGCGGGTGCAGGGCGCGAGCCTACGCCAACACGGGGGATCCGCTGGGGGCGGACGAATCGTGCGCCTACGACCCCTCGGGCGACGCCGAGCTGATTCGGCCCGCCGTCGCCTCCGTGACGTACGGCTCAGATACGCGAGCGGCGGAAATGCCCTGGACTCCCGAGGCCGAGGCCCGGGTTAACCGCATCCCGTCGTTCGTGCGGGGCGTCGTCGTGGACAGAGTCGAGTCGTGGGCCAAACAGAACGGACACGAAGAGGTCACAGCGGAGATGTTGAGCCAGATGCGGAGCAGGATGCCGGTCGATTTCTCGCGCCGCAGGCCGTTCTTCCTCGGGAGAGATCGATGAGCGAATCACTGCGTCACCGTCGAGCTTTCTGGGGTGTCGGCCTCGTACTCGTCGCCTTCGGCCTGCTCGCACTTGTGGGAGCGGGAGAGCTGCTGGCCCAGGATGCCTCGCAGATTCGCCGCTACGGCGACTTCCCGGTCATCGGGGCCCGCGGCGCCATCTGGATCACCGCACAGGTCCACCTCATGTTCGCCGCGTTCGTACTCGGGGTGCCGATGTTCGCGATCGTCGTGGAGGCGATCGCCATCTTCGGAGGCGACAAACGGTACGACAAGCTGGCCAAGGAGTTCACGCGGCTTCTGTTGATCGCCTACAGCGCGACCGCGATCTGGGGAGCGATGCTGACCTTCGCGCTCTCCTCACTGTATCCAGTGTTCTGGTCCTACCTGACCACGATCTTCGGTCCTTCGATGTGGCTCTACGCCGCACTGTTCATCGTCGAATCGTTCACGCTCTACCTCTACTACTACGGTTGGGACCGCTGGAGTGAGGGAAAAGCCAAGTACGGCCACTGGGGACTCGGGATCCTGCTCAACGTCTGGGGCACGATCGTGATGTTCATCGCGAACGGCTGGCTCACCTACATGATGAGCCCGCCGGCGGAAGTCGCCGCCGATACCGCTCCCGACCAGGTGCAGCTGTGGAGCGCGATCTTCAACGCGACCTGGATGCCGATCAACATCCACCGGATCCTCGCGAACGTCGTGTTCGGAGGGGCGATCGTCGGGATGTACGCGGCCTACCGGTTTCTCGCTGCGAAGACGGACGAGGAGCGCGCCCACTACGACTGGATGGGTTATATCGGCAACTTCATCGCGATCGGCGCGTTGATCGTTCTGCCGTTTGCCGGCTACTACCTGGGCCGCGAGATCTACGAGTTCAACCAGCAGATGGGAATCACCATGATGGGTGGTTTCATGAGCTGGCTGTGGATCATTCAGGCCTTCCTGATCGGTGTCCTGTTCCTCGCGGGCAACTACTACCTGTGGATCGGGATGGGCCGAATCCCAGGAGCCGAACGGTTTACACCGTACGTCAAATACATGTTGGTCGTTCTGGTGGCCGGAGTCATCGTTTGGGCGACTCCGCACACGATCATCGCCAGCCGGGACGAGATCGCCGCGATGGGTGGTACGCACCACCCGTTCCTCGGCGCACTCGGAGTGATGAGCGCGAAGAACACGGCCGTCAACCTGATGATCCTGACGACGTTCCTGTCCTTCATGCTGTACCGACGCGCGAACAAGATACCCGTAGTGAACTGGGCGCGATCGGGAACGATCGCCCAGGGTGCCGCGCTCGCGATCGCGGCGGTCGTGGTCACGTTCTATGGAGTCTACGGCTATTTCGTCACCGCGATCGTTCGGATCGGGTTCAGCGTCTACCAGGTGCTCGCCGTCCTCGCGGCGATGCTGCTGGTTGTCGTGCTGGACGTGATGATGCTGCGCGGGGCCAAGTCGCGCGGTGAAATCCGATGGGGCCAGATGCCACCCCGGTCGCAGTACGCGCTGTTCGTCCTTGCCGTGACGTTCACCTGGCTGATGGGCCTGATGGGCTTCGCACGCAGCGGTATCCGCCAGCATTGGCACGTTTACGAAGTGATCCGTGATACGAGCGCCCAGGCAGCGACGCCGGCGCTCGGTCCGGCGGCTACGATGATCAGCGTGTGCGTGCTCATCTTCCTGTCTCTGGTAGCGATCATTTTCTGGCTTGGCGGGCTGGCGGAGAAACCTGCTCACAAGGACCCGGCTGATCTCGTGACTGCCGTATCGAGGGGAGGGGAGGTCTGACATGTGGCGCACGAACCTGGCAGTTGCGTTCGTCGTGCTCGGGACACTAGGCGTCTATACAGCCGTCGCCAACATGATTCCGCAGGTGCAATCGGACGTCCCGGAGGAACTCGTACTGAGCGCCGACGTCTCACCGGAGGAGCTGGTCGCCGCCGGTGAGAATCTGTACGCCGGCAGCGGTGGCGGATGCACCGCCTGTCACGGACTGGGCACCCGGGCGCCGGATATCCTGGGAACGGCCGGCAGCACGTGCGAGACTCGCGAACCCGGGAAGTCGTGCAAGGACTACCTGTACGAGTCGCTCGTGGATCCGGGCGCCTACGTCGTCGAGGGCTTTCAGCCGATCATGCCGGATATGAGCCGAACCCTCTCCGATGCCCAGATCTGGAGCCTGGTGGCGTTCCTGGAGAGCCAGGGGGGTGAGGTGACCGTCACGGGAGCTGATTTTGCGGGCTCGGACGATGGGCCGCCGCCGACGCCGGCCGACCCGGTCACGGATGGTGACGCCGCTCCAGGGGACATCGACGCAGCGGCGCTCGTCCAATCGCTCGGCTGCACGGCCTGCCATGCGTACGGGGCCTCACCGGGCGGAATCGGTCCGGCGCTCTCTGAGATGGCCGGACTCGAACTCGACTACCTCCGCCGCTCGATCATCGATCCGGCCGCGGATACGGCAACCGGGTTCGAAGCACTCGCCGGGACCATGCCCGCCACCTTCGGAGAGCTGCTCACGGAATCCGAACTGGAAGCAATGGTGACGTATCTCGCCGGCGGAGCAGAATGATGAACGAACCCCGCGGAGTCCGCCATCCTTTCTGGCAGGCAGTTCTGCTGCTCATCGGGTCCTACTTGCTGTTCAAGTTCGGCATCTCGGTCTTGCCTCCGCTGATCGGCATCGAAAGTGCGCCGGTCCCGGCGTCGGTGGTGCTGCAGTTCATGGCCACGGCGTTGGTCGGCGTGCTGCTTTACGTGAGCGCTGACGAGACGCGCTGGAAGCAGTTCAAGGAGCCGATCCATTCGGTAGCGGTCGACGCGGACAAGAAGGTCCTGCGCACGTCTATGCTGATCGCGCTTCCGCTGCTCGTCGGATTCCTGACTTATCGGCAGGTCAGCGCCAGCGTTGGCGCTCCACCCTCGTTGCGATCCGTGCATCCGGCGCCGCCTAACCGCATCACGTTCCGCGGTGAGTCGATGCAGCTCGCCGGTCTGGAGAACCCGCTCCGCACAACCGGTGAAATGTCCGAGCACCTGGCGGCCGGCAGTACCGTGTACGTTCGCAATTGCATGCCCTGCCATGGCGATCGACTCGACGGCGACGGGCACTTTGCCCAGGGGTTCAACCCGGTCCCCGCCGACTTCACGAGCAACGGTACGATCGCGCAGCTCACCGAAAGCTACGTCTTCTGGAGAATCGCCAAGGGCGGCCCCGGGCTGCCGAAGGAAGGAACGCCCTGGAATTCGGCGATGCCGGCCTGGGAGGACATCCTCGAGGAGAACGAAATCTGGGCCGTAATCCTCTACATGTACGATCAGACAGGGTGGAGTCCGCGCACCTGGGAAGAGGAGCACGAGGCGGCCGAGGGAGGTGACCATTGAGCACCTTCGCGCTGCGTGGCCCGGTATTGTCGATCCTCGGCCTGGGCTTGATGGCCGCGCAGGCAGTGCCGGCCGCCGCCCAGGACCTCGAGAACGGGCGCGTCATCTACGACAAGTGGTGTGCCGAGTGCCATGGAGTGGAAGGCCGCGGAGACGGCCCGGCGGCAAGCTACATGCTTCCACAACCACGTGACTTCGGGCAGGCCCGCTACCAGATCCGGACGACTGCCAACGGCGAGTTGCCGACAGACGCCGATATCCTGCGTGTGCTCGAGATCGGTATGCCCGGGACCGCCATGCCGGCATGGCCGAACCTGGACGACGCGGAACGTCGCGACGTGACCGCCTACATCAAGAGTTTCTCTCGCTTTTTTGAAGGGGCGGACCCTCAGCTTCCGGATCTCGCCGCCGACCCGGGCGGTGGCGCCGCAGCCATCGAGTCCGGGCGGGCGGCCTACGAGACGCTCGAATGCTGGAAATGCCATGGCGACTCGGGCCGGGGCAGTGGTCAGTCGACGGCGACGCTCGAAGACTGGCGAGAGCTTCCGATCCGCGCCGCCGACCTCACCGAACCCTGGATGTTCAACGGTGGCGGCGGTGCCGACGCGATCTACCTGCGGATGATGACCGGTCTCGACGGCACTCCGATGCCCGCCTACAGCGATGCGGTGGACTCAGAGGTCGTCAGTCCGGAGGAGCTATGGAACGTCGCCCACTACGTGGCGAGCCTCGCACCGACCCTGGCGCCGCGAACGGCCGACCTGGTCCTGGCATCCCGGGTCGAGTCGAGCGTGCCCACTGGGCCAGGCGACGAAGCGTGGGATGCAGCGGAGCCGTTCTACGTCCCGCTCGTCGGCCAGGTGATACAGACACCACGTAACTTCGCGCCTACGGTGGACGGCATCTGGATCAGGGCTCTCCACGACGGCGCCCGCGTCGCCCTTCATCTCAGTTGGGGCGACCCGTCCAACAGTCCGGACAC
>JARFPW010000010.1 GCA_029288095.1 Gemmatimonadota bacterium | reverse complement strand
GAATAGACGTCCTGATCATCGACGACGCCTCTCCGGACGGCACGGGTGAGATCGCCGATAAACTTGCAGCCGGTACGGACCGGATCACGGTGCTGCACAGGGAAGGGAAGCTGGGTCTCGGGACCGCCTATTTGGAAGGATTCCGGTACGGGTTGGATGCGGGCTACGAGTACGTGCTGGAGATGGACTCGGACGGTTCCCACGATCCCAGGTACCTGAGCGATCTTCTCGCCGCGGTGGACGCCGGTGCCGACCTGGCGATCGGTTCCCGATATGTCCGCGGAGTCAACGTCATCAACTGGCCCATGTCACGTCTCCTCCTGTCCTACAACGCCAACAAGTACGCTCGCTGGGTTACCGGCCTCCCGCTGACGGACGCGACCAGCGGATTCAAGTGCTTCCGCCGCCGGGCACTCGAATCCATCAAGCTGGACCGGGTCGGTTCGACCGGCTACGCATTTCAGATTGAGATGGATTTTCGCGCATGGAAGAACGGGATGGAGCTCGTCGAGGTGCCCATCGTGTTCGTGGATCGGGAGCAGGGCGTGAGCAAGATGTCGGGGGCGATCGTCCGGGAAGCCGTATGGCGCGTGTGGGCTCTGCGGTTCGCTTCTTTGTTCAGGCGTCTCTGATACCAGGCAAGGGACGAAGTAGGTGGGTTATGGTCGTAGCGTAGTTAACATAAGATATATTATGCGCCCCTAGATCGGATTCAGGGTTAATCCACCGCAGATACGTTGTCTTCAGGCGGTAACGTCTGCTCAGGAGCGGCGATCACGGGCACGCTCGGCGGCGTGAGCTGGGCTCGAGCTCTCGCCCGTACCTCACCCAACCGCACGCCATAGAACCCACCGTCTGCCTCCGCATCGGCATCAGCAACCAGTTCGGCATAGATGCGCTCCGCGTCCGCGTATTCACCGGCAAACTCGTGCAGACGCGCCTGGGCCGCCCTCGCGGCTCGCCTCTGGTAGTCAAACAGTGCCTCGTCCTCGAGTCGCTGGTAGGACCTCATCGCGGCTTCGACGTCGCCACTCTGCTCCTGCGCAGCCGCTATCATACCTGTCGCGTGGTAACCCAGGGGCGACCTGTTCCCCAACGCGGCCACGGGCTCAAGCGTCCGAATCGCCGCGCCGAGGCTGTCCCGACGGAGTTCCAGCTCGGCAAGGAATACTCGCGCCTCGGAGGCCTCCGGCGTGCCTCCGAACTGTGAGATGAATACACCGAGTTCGTCGCGCAGCGCATCCGGCGTCGCGCCTTGTGTCGTTAGCCGCAACTCGTCGAGTCGCACCGCAGCCCGCTCTCTGAGATCCGCTTTGTAACGCACATAGATCACGCCGGCGGCCACCACCGCGGCTAGCGCCACGAGTACGATCGTGGCGGCCCGCTGATTCCGCTGCGCCCATATGGTCGCGGTCGCCACCGATTCCATGATGCGGTCTTCGGTGTCGATCTGTTCGCGCCTGGATTCCTTCGCTATCGATTTCTTCGCCATGGATTCCGCTCTAAGACAATTGAGGACAAATCCTCTAAACTTCTATAAATCAGATCGTTACAGGTGCTGCGTGATCCATCTTCAACCGGCGTCCGGCCTCCCGGTTGCGGATCGGCCCATCAAACTGACGGATCGGCCCGGCGTCGTCAACGAAACGAAGTCGTGTCGTCATGGTCCCGCAAACAGGAAGCGAATGGCCAGAAATCCCCCGACGAGCAGAACGACGAACAGGATGGACAGCACGTTGAACCAGCGTTCGATGAACTCTCGGATCGGCTCACCAAACAGGCGGATCAACCCGGCAACGAGGAAGAAGCGGCCGCCGCGGCTGACCGCGGAGATCGCGACGAACGGCAGAAACGCCACGCTGAAGGCTCCTGCGGCGATCGTAAACACCTTGAATGGGATGGGAGTGAACCCCGCCGTGCCGAGCGTCAGCAAAAGGTTGTCGTTGTACATCCGTCCTAGCTCGTCATACTGATCGACGGCTCCGTACAGTTCGAGAATCGGCTGGCCGATCGACGATAACAGGAAACTCCCGATGACGTATCCGGCGATGGCGCCGAATACTGACCCGGCCGTGCACACCAAGGCGAACCAGAATGCTCGCCGAGGTCGCCCGAGGGACAACGGGATCAGCAGGACATCCGGCGGAATGGGAAAGAACGAGGCTTCCGCAAACGATATTCCGAACAGCGCCCAGGTGCCGCCCGGACGATCCGCCCAGCTGAGGACCCAGTCGTACAGACGGCGCAGAGCGCCGCGCCCTGAAGGATTACCCGTCACCACCCCTCCTCTCCCACCAGCGGAACGAAGCGTGAGTCGTCGATCACGATTGTCTCGAACCCTGACTCATGACGCGATACGAGGGACAGGGTCTGCCCGGTGGCATCGCCGATTGGAATCAGCATCCGTCCGTCCTCTGCAAGTTGCTCCAGCAGGGCCTCCGGGACAGCCGGCGCAGCAGCCCCTACGAGAATGCGATCGTACGGTCCATGCTCAGGCCAACCGAGGCTGCCGTCTCCCGTGACGAGTTCGAGGTTGTCGACGCGGAAGTCCGCAAGCACACGTGCGGCCCGCTCTGCGATTTCCGGCACAACCTCTATCGAGTACACCTCCGCGGCGAGGTGGCACAGCAGGGCGGTCTGGAAACCGGAACCCGTCCCGACTTCGAGCACCCGTTCCCCTCCCTCCAGTTCCGCCAGCTGGAGGTGGAAGGCATGGACTCCGGGCCGCGAAATCGTCTGCCCATGTCCCAGGGGCAGCGCCACATCCTCGTAGGCCCTGTGTCGGACTGCTTCCGGCACGAACACGTGGCGCGGGACGGCGTCAAACGCCTGCAGCACCGCCAGGTCGGTGATCCCGGCACCGCGCAGGATCTCGATCAGTCGCAGGCGGGACCGGCGGTATGCCGTGCGTCCTACAGCGCCCACGATTCCAGCTCGTCGATCAATCGGTGGTTGGTGAGGTCGAGGTGCATTGGTGTAATCGAAACGTACCCGGCCTCCAGGGCTCGGAAATCTGAATTCTCCGCGCCGGACCAGCTGGAGACCCCGCCGCCGATCCAGAAGTACTCCCGACCCCCGGGATCTTCACGGCGGATCAGCGAGTCTGAATAGACCCGTCGTCCGAGGGAGGTAACCCGGATGCCCTTGATGCTCGTCGCCGGTATGTCGGGAATGTTGATGTTCAGAAAAGTGTGGTCCGGGAAGGTTGATCGGGCGAGGATCTGCTCGAGAATCTCGTGCAACGGCTCCGCGAAGGTGTCCAGGTCGCCCTCCCCTTCCCCGGCCCACGAAACGGCGATCGCGGGAATACCGAGAATCGTCCCTTCCATGGCCGCCGCGACCGTTCCCGAGTACAGGACATCCTCGCCCATGTTCGGGCCGTGGTT
>JARFPW010000314.1 GCA_029288095.1 Gemmatimonadota bacterium | reverse complement strand
CGCGGCTAACTCCGCATCGCGCGTGGCAAGGAATCCTCCGATGTTCGCCATCCCGTCCTTCTTCGCTGACATCGTGGCGCCGTCGGCGTACGAGAACATCTCGCGGGCAATTTCGATCAGGGCCGTATCCTCGTAGCCGGCTTCCCGCTGCTGAATGAAGTAAGCGTTTTCGGCGAATCGACAGGCATCCAGGTAGAACGGCACGTCGTGGCGCCGGCAGATCTCCGATGCCGAGCGAATGTTCGCCATCGAAACCGGCTGTCCGCCGCCCGAATTGTTGGTGACGGTGATCATCGCGAGCGGGACCCGGTGCTCGCCGTTAGTCAGAGCGCTTTCGAGCCCGTCGAGGTCGATGTTGCCCTTGAAGGGCCCCGGCGTCGCCAGGTCCTGACCCTCGGCACACGGTAGATCCAGCGCCGTAGCACCGATGAACTCGATGTTGGCCCGAGTCGTATCGAAATGCGTGTTGTTCGGAACCACGTCGCCCGGCTGGCACACGGTCGTGAATAGAATCCGCTCCGCCGCACGCCCCTGGTGTGTCGGGATGACGTGCTCGAGACCGGTGATATCGCGGACCGCGTCGCGGAAACGGTAGTAGCTGTCACTGCCAGCGTACGACTCGTCGCCTCGCATGATTCCGGCCCACTGGGCGGCACTCATCGCGCCTGTACCGCTGTCGGTAAGGAAGTCCAGCAGGACCGCGTCGGCGTCGAGAAGGAACACGTTGAACCCCGCCGCGCGAATCAACGCATCGCGTTCCTCGGGCTGGGTCATACGGATCGGCTCCACGCTCTTGATCCGGAACGGTTCGATGACCGTGCTGATGTTTCGAGGTCTACGCATTGCTCTGCAGCCCCAGCTCGTCGGCGATTGTGCGCATCGCGCCGATGACGAACTCGATATGTTCGGTGAAGTCTTCGCCAAGGGCCTCCTGTCCTTCCCTTATGTCCTCTCGGCTCACAGCCGCTGCGAAGGCCTTGTCTTTCAGTTTCTTCTTCACGGACCGGGCACCCAGATCTGATATCCGTGTCGGCCGGACGAGAGCGCAGGCGGTGATGAACCCCGCGAGTTCGTCGACGGCTCGCAGCGTCTTTGCCATAAGGGTCGTAGCAGGAACGCCCGTGTAGTCCGCGTGCGCCATCACGGCGTCGAGGACCTCCTCCGGCCAGCCCCTCTCCCGCAGAATCGCCACCCCAGCCGACGGATGCTGCTCCGTCGGGCTGTGCGCATCATTTGGCCAACGCTCGTAATCGAAGTCGTGGATCAGCCCCGTGAGGCCCCAAAGCTCGACGTCTTCGCCATACTTCTCCGCGTAGGCCCGCATCGCGGCTTCTACCGCATACATATGTCTTCGGAGGCTGGCACTCTCCGTGTACTCGTGCATCAGTTCGAGCGCTTCCGCCCGTGTCGGTACCTGGGTCATCCTTTCCTCCGCAGGGAGCCTCGCTCCCCTTCATCCAGCAGCAAGGCCCGTTGGACACTCTTTCTCCCGAACCGTTCGCGAAGCCGGTCCACCGCTTCGGCCACCCGCTGATCCGTCCGAACGCCGGGTTCGTCGAACATACCGAGTTGGGGTTCGCCCGCGCTGTCGAAACCGGAAAGTGTGACCCCGATGAGTCGTATGGGCACGCCTGGCCGGTCCGCCTTCCGGAACAGCGCGCGAGCCACCGGCCAGATCCGCTCGACTGTGCACACGGGAGTCGCTACCGCGCGTTGTCGTGTAACCGTTTCGAAGCCCGTGAAACGCAGCTTGATCGCCACCGTGGATCCCGCGATGTCTTTGCGCCGGCAGGCCGTGGCGACGTCTTCGCACAGACCCAGCAACGTACGGTCGACATCCGCTCGATCCCTCACGTCGTGCCCAAACGTGATTTCCTTACCCAGCGACTTCCGCCGGCGCCCCGTGCGGACCGGGCGCGTGTCCTCACCACGGCTCAACCTTGCGAATCGCCCGCCCAGGGCATCTCCGAAGCGTCTCCTGAGAACCTCAGGCTCGAGACTGGCGACGTCACCGATCGTAAGACAGCCGAGCCCACGCAGCACGGCGAGGGTCTTCGGGCCGGCGCCCCACAACCGGCGCACTGGCAGGGGAGCCAGGAAGTCCGCCTCCGAGCCTGCCGGAACGATCACCAGACCATCCGGCTTCTCGAGATCGCTGGCCACCTTCGCAACGAACTTGGAGGCGGCGCAGCCGACAGATGCCGTCAGGCCGGTGGTCTCGCTCACAGCTTGTTTCAGTTGGCGGGCAACCTCCGGGCCCGGTCCGAACAGACGCCGGCTGGCGGTCACGTCGAGGAATGCCTCGTCGAGCCCCAGTGGCTCGATCGCATCCGTGAACCGGGCGAACACCTCGAACACGTCGCGCGAGGCCTCGGCGTAGAGCCTTATGCGGGGTCGGAGGTACACTGCATGGCTGCAGCGTCGCCATGCCAGCGAGATCGGCATCGCCGAGTGTATGCCGAATTTCCGGGCCTCGTAGTTGGCCGTCGAGACTACGCCTCGACCTTCACCGTTCCGGGGATCCGACCCGATAACGACCGGTTTGCCTCGCAGCGCCGGGTTCTCGCGTTCCTCGACGGCCGCGAAAAACGCGTCCATGTCGACATGGAGAATTGCGCGCGGGAGAGGGGTCGGAACGCTCATGTCTCAAAGCTAGCCCCAACGAGAAAGGCCCGCGACGGATCGCGGGCCTTTCCCAACCTGGAAACTGCTCGCCGCAGCTAGAAGCGAACTCGTGCGCCGAGCTGTGCGCGCCGGGTGTCACCGAGTCCACTGCGGATCGTCCCGTCAAAGTTGAACAGGAGTCCACCCTGCGACGTGTCGAGGAAATTGTCGGCGTTCGTAAGATTGAACACCTCGAATATCGGCTCGATCGTAGCGCCGTTACCCACGTCGAAGGCCTTCGAGATCCGGAGGTCCCACGAGAAGAACCCGTTGTCCCTCCTGAGAGTGTTACGCTCCAGGACCGAGCCATCGGCGCAGATCCGGTCAGCCGGGGAACCTGCTCGCCCACCGGCGTCGCAGTTCTCGGATACCGGCGAAGCCGAAGCGAACCTGAGGATGTTGTTCAGGTTCACGCCATTCGGCAGATGGAACAGGAAGTACCCATTCGCAGAGTGGCGGCGATCGCGATCCGAGAAGCCGTACTCCCTGTCGATCATGGTGTGATCCGCGATTCGGATCGTGAACGGGTCACGCTCGTTGTCGTCGTCCGACTTGTCCTGAGCGAGCGTGTAGTTGAGCTCAAAGTCCAGGATGCCGTTCAGCGCGTTTCGACCCTTGAACCCGACCGTTCCCGCCGTGTACCGCGAGCGTGCCGAACTCTCGGTGACCGTGAGGGCACCGATGCCGCCACCACCCGAGTGCGTGCCGATGGCATACGGCGTGCCGAGTTCGGGAGCGTTCTGGTTCGTGAACCGGAACAGGTTGTCCGTCAACGCATGCTGAGCCGAAACTTCGATCGCCACGTTGTCGCTGACCTTCTTCTCGAAGCCGGCACTGAACGACCAGGTGCGCGGGAGTTGAAGATCGGGTGCGGCCACCTGGATGTCCGGCAGGAACGGCGTGCCGGTCGGCGCCAGCAGGTCACCGTACGACGGGATCGTTCCGAAGTTGTCGTAGTTCGCTCCGCTCCCGGCAAGAATCTGCTGGAATGCGCCATTCGTGGTGCGGTGCTGCGCAAACACGAGCATCGGAATCCGCGAGAAGTAGGAACCCGCATTGAACCGGAACACGGTCTCTCCGTCACCGTTGACGTCATACGCCAGGCCGAAGCGCGGCTGCCAGTTGTTCAGGTCATCCGGAATCGTGCCGTCCGACGGGAAGTCGAACGCGGAGTCTGCGATGTATTCACCGAAGTACGTGTCCTCCGGCGAGACGAATACGTCTGGATGCCACGTGCCCTCCCACCGAACACCAAGATTCAGCGTCAGGTTCGGGCTGGGGTTCCATGTGTCCTGCAGGAAGACGCCGACCTCTTTGACATTGAAGTCCTGGAGCCCGAGGTCCGACTGCGGGATTGGAGGAACCGTAGCGGACTGCAGGAACAGCACGACGCCGTCGCTGTTGTCGTTCTGGACGAAGTCGATGAAGCTGTCCACCGAGTCGAAGATGTAGCGAGCGTTGCTGAACCCGACGAATTGCTGCTCCACAGTCGTCCGGTTGTACTCAACGCCGAACTTGAACAGGTGATCCCCGCTCAGCTTCGTGATGTTGTCGACGAGCTGGATCCGGGTGTCAAACCCCGGATCGATGGGCAGGAAGAACGGCACACCGATTCGGAATCCGTCGGCGAAGCCCATTCCCGTATCCGGGAACGGCTTGGACCCGCCGTACGCCGGCTGAGCCGGAATATCGCCGCCCGGGAACTCCGGACCACCGAAGGACCGGGGGCGATCTTCGCGCGCCCACTGGAACCGGAATTCGTTGGAAAGCGTGTTGGAGAGCTGGGAGTTCAACGCCCCGTTGATAGCATGGGAGAAGTCCTTCTCAATGCCATTCGCGCTGGCGCCCCATGCGTCGACGTCGAACGTACCATTGACCTGCTCCGACCACGTGTAGTTGTACTTCAACGACGCCCGGTGCTTGTCGCTGAGGTTGAAGTCGAGCTTCGCGATCAGCGCCCGGTTGTCGTCCGTGCGGGCGATCGGACCGAACTCGTCCTCGAACAAGCCGGGCCACTCGGAATTCAGGAAGTTCTGCAGCTTGGTGAGCTCGGCTGGATCGAATCCCTGGCGCGTGAACTGCTTGGTTTCTTCTGCCTCCTGATGATCATAGGAAACGAAGAAGAACACCTTGTCCCTGACGATCGGGCCGCCGAGCGTCAGCCCGAACTGGTTACGGGACAGTTCCGGCTTGCCGCCACCTCGCTCGTCCGAGAACTCCGAGACCAGGCCGTCGAACTGGCCGAAGTAGTGAGCAGAGCCTTCAAATTCGTTCGTGCCGGATTTCGTGATAACCGTGACGAATCCGCCGGAGGAACGACCGAACTCCGCCGGAGCGCCCTGGCCCACCACTACGAACTCCTGGATGGCGTCCTGGTTGAACGTGAACGCCGGGCGCTGTCCGCCCCGCTGTTCGCCGAAGAACGGGTTGTTGAAGTCGGCCCCGTCCACCATGACGTTGTTGTTGATGCCACGCTGGCCGCTGATGTTCAGGACTTCTCCGTCAGGTCCCTGACCGATCTGGACACCAGGCGTCAGCAGGGCGTAATCGAGGAAGTTGCGACCGTTGCTTGGCAGCGCGTCGATGGCTTCGCCCGTCAGACGCTGTGCCTGCGTGGCATCCTGGGTGTCGACCAGTGGTCTGTCCCCGGTCACCGTGATCCCGGCCAGCGCAACCGGCTTGAAGTCGAGCACCAGGTTGACGGTCTCTCCCACGCGCAGCACGAGGCCTTCGATGCGCTCGTCGCCATACTGGCCGAGCGCCTGGGCGGTGACATCGTAGGTGCCAAGTGGAAGGAGTGTTCGGATGAATGCACCGGTCGCCGTCGTGGCGACTTCCGCCCGGAAGCCGGTCTCCCGCTGCTCCAGGATCACTGCCGCGCCACTAACGCCGGCGCCGGCCGGATCCCGGACGATTCCGCGGATGATTCCGGTGGTGGCCTGAGCCTGGGCGGCGAGATCTGCGGCACTGACGAGAGAGAACAGAAGAAGAGCTGCGGCGGGAACCAGTGAGCGACGGCTAAGTCGCAAGAATCTTACGACCTTCGGCATCGGTATCCTCCACGTTGGGGACCGAGAGCGATTTGGGCGAGACGGCAGTAATCAGGGCCGGGGCGCCTGCAATCCCAAGACGTTAGTCCGAATTTCCCGATGTTGCAACCATACCGGAACTCAGCCCCCAGACAGCTTGTTCCTGAAGGATTCGGCGCGCTCGTGCCGGAACGTCGCTGATGAGTCCGTCCACCCCGAGATTCAACAGTCTTCGCATCTCGGACGGCCTGTTGACCGTCCAGACATAGACGCTCAGCCCGCTATCATGCGCCTGCCGGACGAAGCGGCGCGTAACGATCCTCAGGGCCCGCTCGCGCACCGGGACCATGCATGCGGTGATCTCGGGCCTCAGGCGCGGCCGCATGCCCAGCTTGCCGAGCAGGATGAACGGCCTGAGGTCCTCCCGCGCCGCGCACGTCCATCGAGCCACACGGGCGGCGGGAGCTGCTGCGGCACGGTCGAAGCCACCCACGAGAAAGCGCTCCGAATCGTTCCGTTTCCGCAGCCAATCGGCCAGAGCAATTCCTGCTCCGGGCGTCTTGACTTCGATGATCAGCGGCGCATCGCCAGCCGCGTCCGCTGCCTCGTCCAACGTCGGTATGCGAACGCCGGTGCCCCGATAGGGGAAGCTCCGGCCTCGGTCGGGAGTGAACCGGAAGCCCGCATCGAACCCCCGGAGAGACGCCAGGTCGTGGGTTTCGACCGGCCCGTTACCGTCGGTCGTTCGATCCAGGGTGGAATCGTGAATAGCGACGAGAGCGCCGCACCTGGTGGCGTGGACATCGACCTCGATCGCCTGGGCGCCACCCGCCAGACCGTGGGAGATGGCTTCGACCGTGTTTTCGGGAGCGGCTCCCGCCGCTCCGCGATGGCCCACTACTCTGATGGAACTACCCGGTTCGAACATCTGTCTAGAGTACGTCGCAAGGCGCTGCCAATCTATGCGATCCAGCCAGATTTCTTGCCGCGCTGCCACGCGCGGCGGTATCCTTTGCGGCCTCGATTCCAACGCACGACCGCCCTGGGAGCAGGCTCCGAATGACGCCCGAGAATAGACAGGTCGCGATGGACCAGCTGGTTTCGCTGTGCAAGCGACGCGGGTTCATCTACCAATCCTCCGACATTTACGGCGGCGTTCAATCCGTCTACGACTACGGCCCCCTCGGCGTGGAATTGAAACAGAACCTGCGCGACGCCTGGTGGCGGGCGATGGTCCGCGAACATGACGAAATCGTCGGGCTGGACGCCGGAATCCTGATGCATCCGCAGGTCTGGGTGACGAGCGGCCATGTCGGCACGTTCTCCGATCCGCTGGTCGAGTGCCTCAATTGCCATCGCCGTTTCCGGGCGGATGAGTTGGATGAGCTGGAGGCGGGTCGGCCGGATGAGCAAGGCTGTCCGGTGTGCGGGACCAAGGGCAAGTTCACTGAGCCCCGTCAGTTCAACTTGATGTTCAAGACATTCATGGGCCCGCTCGAGGACGAGAGTGCCGTGGCCTATCTGCGGCCCGAGACTGCCCAGGGAGCCTACGTCAACTTCAAGAACGTCCTCGACAGCTCGCGCGTTAAGGTGCCGTTCGGAATCGCGCAGGTGGGCAAGGCCTTCCGCAACGAGATAACCCCCGGAAACTTCATCTTCCGCACTCGCGAATTCGAGCAGATGGAGATGCAGTACTTCGTCGAGCCCGGAACCGACGAGGAATGGTTCGAAACCTGGAAGGACCGCCGCCGTGCCTGGCTCGCGGAGATCGGTCTCAGGGACGATCGCGTGCGGATACACGAGCACGCAGAGGATAAGCTGGCGCACTACGCAAAACGGGCGATTGACTTCGAGTATTCGTTCCCGTTCGGCTGGAACGAGTTGGAAGGAGTCCACAACCGCACGGACTTCGATTTGTCGCGACACCAGGAAGCGTCCGGCAAGAAGCTTGAATACGTGGACGCGCCGACGAACTCACGGTTCGTTCCATTCGTCATCGAGACGGCGATCGGGCTGAACCGGCTGCTCCTCGCAGTGCTCTCCGATGCCTACCACGAGGAGGAAGTCGAAGGCGAAACACGCGTGGTGCTTCGTCTGAAGCCTTCTCTCGCGCCGACCTCGGTTGCCGTGTTCCCGCTGGTCAAGAAGGACGGGATGCCGGACATGGCCGAGAGCATCGTCGCCGACCTGAGGCAGTCACTGTCGGTATTCTACGACGCGGGAGGGTCGATCGGCCGGCGGTATCGGCGGCAGGACGAGACGGGCACGCCATTCTGCGTCACGGTGGACGGCCAGAGCATGGAGGACGGCACGGTTACCGTGAGGGACCGCGACTCGCTCTCCCAGGATCGCGTGTCCGCGGACGCGTTGCGCGGTGTGCTACAGGAGCGGCTGCGCGGCCCGCTCGGCGAGTAGCCCACACCCATGAGCCTGACAGTCGGGGAAATCCGCGACCGGGCGGAGCGTCTTCACGCCGCGTTGGCGGAGGAGGTGTTCGAGGCCCGCGCGGGTCGCAAGACGTGGCCGCAGGTACGGCCGCTCTACGCTTCTCAAGGCGTGCTCGAATTCTCGACCTCGATGCCGGTCATTCAACGGGAACTGGCGTCGGCCGGTGGTGATGAATTCCGCTGCCTGCAACGTTTGCTCGGCTGGGTGGCCGAGCATCACGTCCGATCGGCAAACGCCGAGCTCGACGACGAATTCGAGCAATGGATAGCGAGCGCGACGATGCCCCATGCCGGGAGCCAGATCCCGGTGCGCACGCTGCCCAGTCTGATTGGGACGACCGACGACCGCTCCGCGCGCCGCGAGCTCGAGGCGCTCCGCTCGGAGGCCCTCGACGACGCCCTGCCGCTTCAACTCGATCGGCTCAATCGCTGGCGCGTCGCCTCTGTCGAACTTGGATTCGGCGAGTACAAGCAGGCGATGCAGCGGCTGACCGGACTCAACCTCGCCGTCGTTCTGCGCGAGGGGCGGCGTTTCCTCGAGGAAACGAACGACCTCTATTT
>JARFPW010000227.1 GCA_029288095.1 Gemmatimonadota bacterium | reverse complement strand
CTTCTTGGCCTATGCAGCTCGCCTGCACAGAATCACGGGCCCGGTTTTCATCTATGATCAGCCTCCAACTCTGGCCAGCTTCACCCGCGTACCCTTGGCGGATATTCTTGGCGTAGAGCCCTGGTTCACAATGGACCACGTAATACGACGCTATGTTCGCTCACCCAACCTGCGCCAGCTGTTGGGTCGTTTTGCTACATACGAGGGCGCCAGCCCCTTCTCAGCGCCGGCAACTCTAAGCGTCATTGCTCACGTTGAGATGACCGGTGGTGTCGGGTATCCGCAAGGGGGCGTCTACTCCATTGCAGTTGCGCTTGAGCAGCTCGCCAGGGAATTGGGCGTAGAGGTGTTTTACGTCACCAATCGAAACGCGGAGTTGGAGGACGGGACGCGCCGCGACCTCTTGAGTGCGGGATTCCCGGCCGGCATGGCGTCCGACGTCTACCTGCTGCGCTACGAGCGGGAGGAGTGGGGCAGCGACAAGACGACCCGACGCGCTTTCGTGGCCGAGAACTATCGGGTGCTGCTCCTCGCCGGTGATGATCTGAACGACTTCGTGAGCGGTGCCAGATCGACTCGGGCTGCACGGGAGGTGCTCGTGAAGCGGCATGCGGCGAACTGGGGATCGAAGTGGTTCGTGCTCGCCAATCCGACCTATGGGTCCTGGGAAGCGGCGCTGACGTTCGGGGAGTCGGGGCTTTCGCCGGACGAGCTGGTGCAGCGTAAGCTCGAATCGTTGGATCCCGCGGAATCCGGCGACTGAAGCTGGTCGGCGCGGGGATCAGCCGGGAGCGTCCCCAAACTCGGTGAACCGATAGATCACGACACCGGAACCGGGAGCGTTGTCCACATCGACGTAACCGCCCGCAACCAGCTTGCGCAGCGTTTCCTCGACTTCCTCGAAGCCGGCACCTGTCGCGGCGACACCTTCCGTTACCGAAATCTCACCCCCGCGTACCATCGCCGCCTCGAGCAGGCGGAGCCGCAGTGGCTTGACCTTCTTGGCGGGAGCCGCAGTGGCGCTCTGCTGGCTCGCCAGGAGCTGCTGAACGGCACGCGGATGGAGGGTGTAGCCCTCTCGCAGGTTGGAATCCGATACCAGGCGACGCATCCGGAACAGATCGACCAACTGCCCGACGCCGAACAGTCCGAACGTGAACAGGTAGAGGATGCCGGTGCCGTACTTGCCGAGATAGATGCGATGCAGTCCGCCAAGCCCAACCAGCCAAAGGCACCATAGGGCGTACCCGATACCTTCGCGGTACCCGTCGCCGTAGCCGTCACCCGGTTGATTCATTCCGTCTCCACAAGAGTCGCGGCCACCGCAGTATCGGCGCCCGAAGGATCATACGCCGTCGGGGAGCTGCGGGTTTCGCGGTCAGGTCGCCGACCGGAACGTGATGATGTCCCCATCGGTAACCTCGTACTCCTTCCCCTCGAGTCGCATGCGACCCGCGTCGCGCGCGTTCTTCAGCGATCCGACCCCGACAAACTCGTCGACGTGGATCGTCTCGGCCCGGATGAACCCGCGCTCGAAGTCGGTATGGATCATACCGGCAGCCTCCGGAGCGCGGGCGCCGGTCCTGACCGTCCAGGCTCGGACCTCATTCTCCCCGACCGTGAAGAACGTCGTGAGGCCGAGCAATCTGTAGCCGGCTCGGATGAGCTCTCCCAGGCCGCTCTCCGACATTCCGTGTGCAGCAAGATACTCCTCCTGCTCCTCGTTTTCGAGCGCGAGCAGGTCCGCTTCGAGCTGGGCGCTCAGGGTGACCACCTCGGCGGCAGGGTCATCGATCGCGACGGCCTCGCGCAGCTGGCGTGCGGCTGCAGATCCAACGCTCGCGACATCCTCAGAAACATTCGCGACGTACATCGTCGGCTTTCGAGTCAGCAGATTAAGCGATTTCACGGGTCGCAATTCATCGGCGGTGAGGCTGACGTGACGTGCCGGCCTCCCCTCGCTTAGTGCGCTCCTGATTCGCCGAAGCACTCCTGCGAAGAAACTCGCCTCAGAATCCCCGGTGCGCTCCCGCCGTTCAGCCTTGTCGAGGGCCCGCTCGACGACTTCGAGATCCGCCAGGATCAGCTCCAGCCCGATGACGGATCGGTCGGCATTCGGGTCGCCGAGCGCTCCGGTCGCCACAATCGCCGGATCTTCGAAACAGCGCACGACGTGGCAGATGGCATCGACTTCGCGGATGTGTTGGAGAAACTTGTTTCCGAGTCCTTCGCCCTTCGAGGCGCCGGCAACGAGTCCCGCAATATCGACGAACTCGACGACGTTGGGAACGACGCGATCGGGAACAACCAGGCCTGCGATCTGGTGCAATCTGTGGTCGGGAACCTCCACGACGCCGACGTTGGGGTCGATCGTGCAGAACGGGTAGTTCTCCGCCGGCACCGAGATGGCGGTCAATGCGTTAAACAACGTCGACTTGCCCACGTTGGGCAGGCCGACGATACCGATCGAGAGCTTCGACATATATATGCAGTCCGTGACGTCCGAGGCGGCGGACGGCCGCTGGAGCGTGATAATCGAGTGCGCGAACATACCGCGACTCGCGCGCGCGCGGAACCGGATATCGACCCGCCGCGGACTCTGTTGCCTCGATTGACGGCGGAGATAGATTAGCGGTCCCTCGAATTACGGAGGGCCGTGGTGGGCGTAGCTCAGCTAGGTTAGAGCGCCAGGTTGTGGTCCTGGAGGTCGCGGGTTCGATTCCCGTCGCTCACCCTTCCACCGGCAATCAACGCTTCGTCGGACGGGAATCGAAGAGCATCTTGGGTCGCGGGTGCTTTCACTCGCGGGTGCTCGCGAAAGGGTCTCGCCGCACAGCGGCTCGACGTCGATTCCCGTCGCTCACCCATTTTGGTACTCGACTCTTTGCGCCTTCGTCGGACGGGAATCGAAGAAACATCGTGGGTCGCGGGTGCTTTCACTCGCGGGTGCTCTTCACTCGCGGGCCTGTGATCTGCGTCGGAGTTCCCCGAACTCTTGCATACCGGAAATCGCGTCCTATATTCGTTTCCCGCCCCGAAAGGGAGCCGAAACTGGCGGCTCGGACGGACTCCGAAACAGGGGTTGACGAGGCGCGATAGTACAGCTAAGCTGTTCTTTCTGTGCGGGAAGTGCGTCCGCGCATTCGCTATTTGACAAGACAGTGTGAGTGACGTGTGGGCCTCATGCATGGGTATCACTTCCCGTGCGCTGATGAGGAACAAAGTGAATTTTCCGAACGCGAGAATTACTCGACCTAGTGTCGAGTGCTTGTGTTCTAATGAGCCAAACTGTGGTGCCGGCGGCTTGCCGACGGACACTGCGACGCTCTGAGTAAAACTTGGAGAGTTTGATCCTGGCTCAGGACGAACGCTGGCGGCGTGCCTAACACATGCAAGTCGTGCGAGAAAGCCCCTTCGGGGGTGAGTACAGCGGCGGACGGGTGAGTAACACGTGAGCGATCTACCCAAGGGTGGGGGACAACTCAGGGAAACCTGAGCTAATACCGCGTACAGCGCCGGCTTGGAAGCCTGGCGTGAAAGCTGGCCTCTACTTGTAAGCTAGCGCCTTTGGATGAGCTCGCGGCCTATCAGCTTGTTGGTGGGGTAATGGCCTACCAAGGCGATGACGGGTAGCTGGCGTGAGAGCGCGACCAGTCACACTGGGACTGAGACACGGCCCAGACTCCTACGGGAGGCAGCAGTGGGGAATATTGCGC
>JARFPW010000193.1 GCA_029288095.1 Gemmatimonadota bacterium | reverse complement strand
GGCGAAGATCGACGATCGGCTGTCTCTCAAGCTCGAGCCGGATTTCGACGATGTGAGCGAAGTGAGCCTGAAGGACGCATGGGGCCGGTACAAGTTCAGTTCCCTGGTCTCCGTCAAGGCGGGTCACTTCAAACGCCCGTTCGACGGCTTCTTCCTGACCTCATCGTCCCGGTTGCCGTTCGAGCGGTCAGTGTCCGTACCGGGCGTTTCCTCCTCAATGCTGCCCTCTCACAGCGGGCTCACGAAGTCTTTCGATCTCGCGGACCGCGACATCGGCTTCATGTTCGAAGGAATGACGCCAGCCGAGAACTTCCGCTACTGGCTGGGCGTGTTCACCGGAAACTCCGATTCCAAGGCGAACGACACCAACACGGAGAAGCAGTTCGTGGGCCGGGCTCAGGTTACGCTGGACCTGGACGGCACTCCGCTGGATATCGCGGGCGCCGTCGCGCTGACGGACGCGCCCTTCACGGCCACCTCCGGTGAGATGGACGCCGAGTACTTCTCGAATTTCGAGTTGTGGGCAGAACTGGGTGGCTACGGCAGCGACGGCCTGCTGGTGCAAACGGGCCTGGTCGTGGGCGACAACCCCCGGATCAATCCGCTCGGCGGCTCGATTGACCTTGCTTCGGGCGAGGACTTCGCCTCGCTGCTCACGTGGCAGGGCGTCGTCGGATACCAGATTCCGACGGAAGGCCCCGACTGGCTGGAGGCGGTGGCGCCGATTCTCCGAGTGTCGTACGCCGACCCGAACACGGACGTGGACGACGATGAGGCCTGGGGCATCACCCCCGGTTTCGCGCTGTATTTCCACGGACGAAATCGACTCGCCCTCACCTGGGACCTGGCCAGCTTCGCGGCTAGCGGTGTCGATTCCGAGAATTCGTTCCGCGCCCAGATGCAGTTTCACTTCTAGAGGTTCCAATACAAACGAGGATAGCTGATATGAAGGCTCTGAAGTTGACCATCGCCGTGCTGGTCTTTGCCGCCTGTGGCGGCGCCGACGCCGGCGACACGGAGGCAGGAGATGAAACACTCTCCGGCATGGTGACCATCGACGGATCGTCTACCGTGTTTCCGATTTCGGAGGCAATGGCGGAGGAGTTCCAGATCGCGCAGGACGGCGCCGTTCGCGTGACAGTGGGAATCTCGGGAACGGGCGGAGGATTCAAGAAGTTCTGCGGAGGCGAAACCGACATCAGTGACGCGTCTCGGTCGATCAAGGACTCAGAGCTCGAGCTATGCCGCGAGAACGGCATCGAGCCGATCGAGCTAAACGTCGCCTGGGACGGCCTGACCGTCGTCAGGAACCCCGCCAACGACTGGGCTACCTGCATGACCGTTGACGAGCTCAAGCGCATCTGGCAGCCGGGTAGCACGATCACGAGCTGGAACCAGGTCAGAGACTCGTGGCCGGACGAGGAGATCGTTCTTTACGGCCCCGACACGGACTCCGGCACGTTCGACTACTTCACGGAAGCGATCGCGGGCGAGAGCGGCGCGAGCCGCGACGATTACACGGCGAGCGCGGACGACAACGTGCTGGTGGTGGGCGTGACGGGTGACGCTCCGAGTCTTGGATACTTCGGGTTCGCATACTACGAAGAAAGCTCGGATCGACTCGAGTCGGTCGCCGTCGACAATGGCAACGGCTGCGTCTCGCCGACGCGCCAGACGATCGAGGACGGCTCGTACGCTCCGCTGTCGCGCCCGATGTTCATCTACGTGAAGGAGCAGTCCCTGCAGCGTCCCGAGGTCGCCGCTTTCGTCCGGTTCTATCTCGAGAACGCACCGGTGCTGGTGCCCGAAGTCGGGTACGTACCTCTGGGCGGATCAGCCTACACGGACGCGCTGGCCTCGCTGCCGGGCCTGGCTGACTGACGAACCGAATGGTCCCGGCCGAACTTCGGCGCCGGGCAGGCAGGCGAGCGGGAGAGGCGGTGATCGCCACTCTCCTGTTCGCCTGTGGCTTGGTATCGGTACTGACCACGATCGGCATCGTGGTCGTGCTGGTTACGGAGTCTGTGGGCTTCTTCCGGCAGGTGCCGATTCGCGAATTCCTCACGGGCACGCGATGGGCGCCGCTGTTTTCGGACCAGGCGTTCGGTATCCTTCCACTGCTCAACGGCACCCTGCTGATCGCCTTCGGCTCGATGGTGATCGCTCTGCCAGTCGGTCTGACCTCCGCCATCTACATGAGTGAGTACGCGAGTCCACGCGTGCGTGGCACGGTGAAACCGATTCTCGAGGTTCTTGCGGGTATTCCGACCGTCGTCTACGGCTATTTCGCGCTCATGTTCGTGACGCCGATCATCCGCCAGGTATTTCCTGGTACCGGAATCTACAATGCCGCCGCCGGCGCCATCGTCGTGGGTATCATGATCATCCCCATGGTGGCCTCACTGTCCGAGGACGCGCTGAGCGCGGTGCCTCGCGCCCTGCGGGAGGCGGCCTACGGACTGGGCGCCACACGCTTCGAGGTATCGACACGCGTTGTGGTGCCGGCTGCACTCTCGGGGATTGCCGCATCGTTCATTCTCGCGATCTCGCGGGCGGTCGGGGAGACGATGGCCGTTACGCTCGCCGCCGGCGCCACGCCTCGCATGACGCTCAACTTCCTGGAGAGCGTGCAGACGATGACGGCCTATATCGTCCAGGTCAGCCTGGGCGAAACGCCGCACGGATCCCTCGAATACCAGACGATATTCGCCGTCGGACTCGTGCTGTTCGTGATCACACTCGGCATGAATGTTGTCAGCAACCGGATCACCGCGCGCTTCCGGGAGGCCTACGAGTGAGCGTGTCACTGCCTGGGGCCGGCCAGGAACGCTTCCGGCCACGCCTGGCCCGGCGACACCGCACGGGCCGGATCTTCCGGTATCTGTGCCTGGCTTCGATCGCCTTCAGCGTCGCGGTGCTCATCGCTCTCCTGGTCGACGTCGCCGTCGACGGCCTGCGGTGGCTTTCCCTCGATTTCCTGACGCGGTACCCGTCGCGCATACCCGCCCGCGCCGGGATCAAGTCCGCGATCCTGGGCAGCCTCTGGATGATGGGCCTGACGGCGGCGATGAGCTTTCCGCTCGGCGTCGGCGCGGCCATCTACCTGGAGGAGTATTCGAAGAAGAATCGGCTCACGGGACTGATCCAGACCAACATCGCAAACCTCGCGGGTGTACCGTCGATCGTGTACGGCATCCTGGGGCTGGCCATCTTCGTCCGATACCTCGGCTTCGGCCGGAGCGTCCTGGCGGGCGCCGCCACGCTCGCCTTGCTCGTGCTGCCGGTGGTGATCATCTCCGCCCAGGAGGCGATCCGGGCGGTGCCGACTTCGCTGCGAGAGGCGGCTTACGGTGTTGGCGCGACACGCTGGCAGACGGTCAGGCACCACGTGCTTCCTGTCGCCATGCCCGGCATCCTGACCGGCATGATCCTGTCGCTGTCGCGGGCGATTGGAGAGACCGCTCCCCTCATCATGATCGGGGCTCTAACATTCATAGCCTTTCCGCCGACAAGTCCCATGGACCCGTTCACGGTGTTGCCGATCCAGATCTTCAACTGGACCGCGAAGCCGCAGGCGGAGTTTCACGAGTTGGCCGCAGGAGCGATCATCGTCCTGCTCGTCGTTCTGCTGCTGATGAATGCGTCGGCTATCGTGATGCGAAATCGTTACCGTGCGAGACGAGACCAGTGAGTGATATCGCGTTGAGAACGGAAGAGTTGAGCGTATGGTACGGCTCGACTCAAGCCGTCAAGGAGATCACGCTCGACGTTCCGAAGAACCAGGTCGTAGCGTTCATCGGGCCGTCCGGGTGTGGCAAGAGTACTCTGTTGCGCTGCTTCAATCGCATGAACGATCTGATTCCGGTGGCGCGAGTCGGCGGCAAGGTCCTGTTTGGTGGCGCCAACCTCTATGACGAGGCCGTCGACCCGGTAGAGGTACGGCGACGCATCGGAATGGTGTTTCAGAAGCCGAACCCCTTCCCAAAGACGATCTACGAGAATGTCGCCTTCGGCCTGCGGATCAACGGGTTCACCGGAAACCTGGACGAGCAGGTCGAGCGCTCACTCAGGGCAGCCGCGATTTGGGATGAGGTGAAGGATCGGCTGCAGGACAGTGCGCTGGGACTTTCCGGCGGTCAGCAGCAGCGGCTGTGCATAGCGCGGGCGCTGGCGGTCGAGCCCGAAATCCTTCTCATGGACGAGCCGGCCAGTGCCCTCGATCCGATCGCGACCAGCCGCATCGAGGACTTGATCGCGGAGCTGAAGACCGACTACACGATCGTCATCGTGACACACAACATGCAGCAGGCGGCACGCGTGAGTGACCTGACGGCGTTTCTGTACCTCGGCGAGTTGATCGAGTACGGTGTTACGCAGAGGTTGTTCACGAATCCGACGGAGGAACGGACGGAGCAGTACATCACTGGACGGTTCGGCTGATCGGGGCATCGATCAGCCACGGCCCTCAGACCGACAAACCCACGGGATAGACAGATGTCGCACAAGGTATTCGCCGAACGCCTGGATCAGCTGAAGAGTCGACTGCTCGAAATGTCGAGCACCGTGGAGGAGTCCGTCCAGGCGGCCATGGCCTTCACGCTAGAGGGCACGGGCAGCCTCGAGGACATTGAGAAGCTCGACGCGATCATCGATGCCGAAGAGGTTGCAATCGAGGAAGAAGCGATCGAGTTGCTCGCACTTCACCAGCCGATGGCTAGCGACCTTCGCATGCTCGTGGCGATCATCAAGATCAACTCGGACCTGGAACGGATAGGCGACCACGCGATTAACATCGCCGAGGCGAACCTTCGGCTCAAAGGTGCACCCCAGCGTCCGGCGTTGCCACAGGAACTGAGCGAGATGAACGGGATTGCGCTCGGGATGCTGCGGGATGCGCTGGATGCGCTCGTGCACGGGAACGCCGCCGAAGCCAAGGACGTGCGCAAGCGGGACGATCGCGTGGATCGCCTCCACGAGTCGGTGTTCCGCGTCATGCTGACCCACATGTTGGAAGCCAACATCTCGGCATGTCTGCAGGTCATCCTCATCGGCCGCAACCTGGAACGCATAGCGGACCTGGCCGAGAACATCGCCGAGGACGTTCTGTTCATGGTGGAAGGAGTCACCGTCCGCCATGGCGGGGGTATAG
>JARFPW010000140.1 GCA_029288095.1 Gemmatimonadota bacterium | reverse complement strand
GTGCTGGCTGGGCGGTGTTCGACCTCGCCAATCGCAAGTCCGCCGTCGTGCGTCCGAAGGGAGGCGGAACGCTCAAGAAGCCGATCAACATGACGATCGACGAGGACGGTACCCGCTACGTCACCGATACCGAGCGCGAACAGGTACTGCTCTACGATCGGCAAAACCGCTTCCTGAAGGCTTACGGCGAGCCGGGTCAGTTCAAGCCTGTCGACGTTGCGATCGTCGGCGACAGGCTGTACGTCACGGACCTTATGCACCACAAGGTGCACGTGCTGGACAAGGCCACCGGCAATACGCTGCTGAGCTTCGGCGGCCGCGGCTCGGAACTTGGCGAATTCAACAATCCCACGAACCTCACCCTGGCGGGCGACGACACCCTCCACGTCGTCGACACGATCAATTTCCGGGTTCAGCAGTTCTCGCTGGATGGCGAGTTCATCCGGGCGTTCGGCGAAGCAGGCGCTGTTCCCGGCACGTTTTCGCGCCCGAAAGGAATATCCGTGGACCGCGACGGGCACATCTACGTGGTCGACGCCGCGTTCGAGAACGTACAGGTGTTCGCGCAGGACGGCGGTGCGCTGATGTTCTTCGGTGCGCGGGGCAATGAAAGGGACAGCATCAACATGCCGACGGTCGTCAAGCTCGACGACGACAATATTGCGTATTTCGAAAAGTACATTGCGCCGGATTTTGAGGTCGAATACCTGGTGCTTGTCGCCAGCCAGTTCGGCAACAACAAGGTGACGGTTTTCGGTTTCGGGTCGCGCCGTGACTGAAATTTAAAATCCGGCGGAGGACATACCGGGGGAAGGGACAGTTGAAAGCACGCAGACCAGGAAGGTGGGCTCAGGCAGTCGCGAAGATCGCACTGATCCTTGTGTCGCCCGCTGTCTGCGTCGCCGAGTACCACGAGGTCGATGACATCAAGCCCTTCGGGCTCCTCGACGTCTCCGGGCATGTCCGCGTAGGCTACCTGTTCGACGACCGGGAACGGGGGGCCTCTGTCGACAAGTCGTTCGAGCAGCAGTCGAGCTGGGAGGAAGAATTCTTCGTCCTCACCAGGAGCTTCATCTACCATCCCGGCTTCCTGAACATGGACCTTGGCGGGGGACCTGTCCTCGTACAGCAGCAGTTCGATACGAACGTCGATTCGGCAACGAACGACGACGTGCTGTTCAATTTTCTCGGGCGCCTGAACCTGCTGGAGCTGAAGACCTACCCCGTATCGGTGTACTACGAGCGAACTCATCCTTCGGTAACGACGAGCCGGTCCGGCCGGTTTCTCGTGCAGAACGACGTCTACGGAGTGACAGGCCACATCTCCGGTCTGCTGCGGGACAGGACGTCGGCAAGATACGCGATAACGCGCCGGGAGGCCGCCGGATCGGGATTGGGTTCCGTGGTCGATACGACCGTCGAAACCAGGACTTTTGGGCTGGACTCGAGGTACAGGACATCTGACAACATCGAGTTCCGGTTCGATACGCTCGACCAGGAGTCGGCCAGCGGCAGCGCGGGTTTGCCGATCGTGCGTTCCGAACTCGACCAGGAGATCGCCGAAGTTCGTGCGAACAACGTCTTCGGGGCCGCCGAGCAGTTCAGGGTTTCGCAGCGCCTGAGGCGCATGGAGCAGGAGAACCGGACTACGACCGTCTCGACCCTGGACGACCGCGTCTACAACGGCAACGTCAACTGGCAGTACAACAGCGACGGGCGCGTGTTCTTCAATCTTCGCGATGCGGCATCGAAGCGGGACTCGATTCGGCAGGATTTCACCGACCTGGAGCTCGGGGCGTCGGAGCAATTGACCGAGAGGATATTCGCGCGTGGGCTGGTCGCACATTCGGCGGTTGACCAGACCGGATTTACGCGCGACCGGAGTTCGGTGAGAGGCGCCGCAGAGTATTCCCGCGAGACGGGATTCGGCGGAATTGGAATATCGGGTTCCGTAAGGGCGGAGCGAAGCGATCAGGAATCGACGGCCGATGAGATCGGCGTATTCGATGAGCCGCTGCTCCTCGTCGGCACCACGCCGGTCGATCTTCGCAACGAGTTCGTCGTGCCGGGATCCGTTATTGTCCGCAACGCGGACAGGACGCAAACCTATGTTGAAGGGCTGGACTACCGCCTGATCACCACCGGCACCGTGACGTCGGTACAGCGGTTGGTAAACAGCAGCATCACGGATGGCGAGACCGTGCTTGTCGACTACAGTTACAGCACCTCCGGCACAGCGGAATACGACACGGTCGGCTCGGGTATCGCTTTCAGGGCCGATTTTCTGCAGAACTTCCGGGCACACGTCCGCTACGACTGGCAGGACACCAGTATCCGCGAGGGCGAGCTGACGAATCCGCTGAATGACGGCGAGATACTGGAATTCGGGATCGGTGCAAGCAACCAGTTTCTGGATGGCTGGACGCTTGATGCGCAGTACCGCCATTTACAGCAGGACCTGGAGACGTCGCCTTTTGTCAGCGATCAGCTGGATGCGAGCATCACGACGAGTCTCGGTGGAACAATGGCACTGACGCTGGCAGCCGGCCTGATCGAGACCGACTACGAGAACTCCGACGAGGATATCAGCCAGGTCTCCTATCGGGTCGGATTGCGTGGGCGTATATTGCGGAGAAGTTACCTTGCTTACGATGCGTTCCTGCTGGACGACACCGGGGGCAGTTTGCCGCGTAAGCAGTTTCGACACCGCGTGCATTTCCAATGGAGTTATCGCCAGATGCGGTTCGATCTGCGTGCCACGTTATCGGACGACGAACTGGGTGTGTCCGTACGCAAGAACACGACCGTGACGGCCCAGCTGACGAGGGTGTTCTAGTCATGCATCGGCGCCGCAGTAGATTACTTTGGCTGCTTGTATTGCCCGGGTTGATGTACGCGTGCGCGACGACCCCCGACCAGCCTCCGTTCTCCACCGAGGGCCGGGTCTGGCCGGATCCGCCGGACGCTCCAAGAATCGTATTTGTGCAATCGTTCGCCCAACCTGGAGACCTCGGTATTCGGCCGGGCTTCTGGGGGCGGATGGTCAGCGTCGTCGCCGGCTC
>JARFPW010000130.1 GCA_029288095.1 Gemmatimonadota bacterium | reverse complement strand
TTGTTTGCAGTCGCAGCGCTGTTCGCGCTCCAGGCCGCGCCAGGAGCCACGCCTCCGCAGGAGTACTTCCAGCAGGACGTCGCCTACAGGATCGAAGCCCGACTCGACGAGCACAACGAAGTCCTGCTCGGCGTCGGATCGCTGGAGTATAAGAACAATTCACAAAAATCACTTAGTGAGCTTTACTTCCAGCTCAACTTGAATGCCTTCCGGCCCAATAGCGTCTGGGCAACGACCGAGCAGCGGTCGGACTATGACTTCCAGAATCTCGACGAGTTGGCGGCCGGATTCCACCGGATGTCGTCGATGTCGCTTGAGGGAGAGCCGCTCGCCGCGGAATACCCGCATGCACCGGATTCGACGGTCGTGCGGTACGCACTGCCGCGCGCCCTCCCTCCCGGCGAGAGCCTGACGCTCGAGTTCGCCTGGGATGCGAGACCATCGACGCTGTGCCGTCGTCAGTGCCGGCGGGGACGTTCGTATGACTTCGCACACTGGTATCCACGCATCGCCGTGTTCGATCACACCGGCTGGGCCACGCGGCCCGTGTATCCGCAAGGCGAATTCTACGGCGAGTTTGGTACGTACCAGGTGACCCTCGACGTGGCGGCCGACCAGGTGATCGGCGCCACCGGTGTCCCGGTGCTTGGAGATCCGGGCTGGATTCCGGCTGCGGGCTCCCCGTTGCCGGAGCCTGACTACAGGCGAGACTTCTACGGCCCGCCCGAAGCCCCGGCGTCGCTCGGGCTGCTGGCCGGAGAGGCAGGACCCGGCCGGAAGCGGGTCTCCTGGGTGGCGCGTGATGTCCATCACTTCGCGTGGTCGACCAGCCCCGAATACATCTATGAGGCGGGGCGGCTCGGCGACATCGCCCTCCACGTTCTGTACCGCCCGGGAGACCTCGAGTGGGACCTCGGTGCCGCCGTATTGCGAACGCGGCGTGCTCTCGGATGGCTCGAGGAGACGATCGGACCGTATCCGTGGCCGCAGCTCACCAACGTCCACCGGCTGGAAGGCGGCGGGACCGAATTCCCTATGATGCTCATGGATGGAACGGCCTCGCAGCGCCTGATCATGCACGAGGGCGCCCACCAGTACGCGCATGGCATATTCGGAAACAATGAATGGCGGGAGGGGTGGCTGGACGAGGGCGTGGCGAGCTTCCTGACGTCCTGGTTCTCCGAAGAACATGGCGTATCCGACCCGTGGTCCAACCTGATGGCGGGGGTGGGACGCGCCGTATCGGGCGGGCTTGTCGCGCCGATCTCGACCGAGTCCGCCGAGTTTCCGGATTTCCGGACGTATGGACTCATGACCTACTCCCTTCCCCAGGCTGTGCTGTACATGCTGCGCCGGTATGTAGGAGACGAGACGTTGCGAGACGGTCTGAAGGATTACTACGCGGCGAAGCGGCTCCAGCACGTGACCGAGTCTGACTTCCGCGCCGCGATCGAGAGAGCCTCTGGTGAGGACCTGGACTGGTTCTTCGATCAGTGGTTTCACACGACCGGGACGCTCGACTACGGAATCGGCTCCATCGAGCAGGTAGCTGTCGAGGGAGGGTGGCGGACAACCGTGCAGGTCGAGCGGCTGGGCGAGAACTGGATGCCCGTCACCGTTCTGATCGGAAGCGCGGAGCGCCGGGTCGAGACGGCCGAAGCCGCCCAGGTAGTCGAAGTGGTGACAGTGGAACGTCCGAGCAGAGTGGAGTTGGATCCCTACTTCCACCTCATCGATACCGACCGGTCGAACAACGAGGCGGAGATCTCCGAGTAGCTCAGGTTCCGTAGCGGGCTCGTGCGCGTGCGCGGGCCCGCTCTGTTTCGACCTCTCGATTACGCGGCGCCGCCGACGTTACCAGCCTGGAGAGCAAGCGCTCGGTTGCGGCCGCGACGTCCTCCACGGCGGCCTCAAAAGCCGCCACGTTCGCCTGGGACGGCTTGGTGTAGCCGCTGACCTTGCGGACGTACTGCAGAGCGGAAGCCCGCATCTCGTCCTTTGTCGCTCGCGGCTCGTAGTTGAACAGCGGCCGGATGTTGCGGCACATGCTTTCCTCCGATCTCTGGAGTCGTTCCGGGCGGGCAATCTAGGGATACGAAGGCCGTCCTGCGGCCCGAACGACCTCTGGTGCCGTAACGAAAGCCTCCAGCCGGCCGGAAATTCCGTCGCGCAGCAGCGAGGGCGGGAGACCGCGGCGAGCGTCTGGACACCTTGAGGTTAATCGGCGACAATAGGTGTCCGTCAAGCCACCTACCCCAAGAGTCGCCCGCCGATGAAGCTGTCCAACCGGTCCATTCTCCTCTTCTGGGCGCCCCTGGCAGCCACATGGCTGATGATGGCGGCAGAGGGTCCGTTCCTGGCGGCGGTCATCGCGCGCCTCGCCGATCCGAAGTTCAACCTCGCGGCCCACGGTGTCGCCTTCGCGTTCGCGATCCTCATCGAAGCGCCGGTCATCATGTTGATGAGCGCGGCCACCGCCCTCGTCGAGGATCGGACGAGCTACAAGAAGCTGCGGAATTTCACGAACGCGCTCAATGCGGGCTCCACGGTCGCTCTGCTCGTGCTCCTCTTGCCGTCCGTGTACGTACCGCTCGTAGAGGGAGTCCTGGGTCTCCCCGAAGCCGTGGCCGATATCGGGTACGGAGCTCTCTGGTTCTATCTTCCGTGGCCCGCAGCCATAGGAATCCGCCGCTTTCTCCAGGGCGTTCTTATCCGGTCGGGGCGAACGCGCCTCGTGGCCTACGGAACGGTCGTCAGGCTGATCGCCATGGCCAGCACGGCCCTTGTTCTGGCCATGTGGACGAGGATGCCCGGCGCGTGGATCGGTTCGGCATCGCTGGCAATGGGCGTCATCGTGGAAGCCGTCGTCTCCCGTTGGATGGCTCGCGACGCCATTCGCGAGCTTCTCGATACGCCGTGCCCTCCGGGTGGCACCTCCGACTTGCTCACCTACCGGGGGATTTCCCGTTTCTACAGTCCCCTTGTACTCACATCGCTGATCGGCCTCGCCGTGCAGCCCCTGCTGACTTTCTTCATGGGACGGGCGGCTTCGCCGATCGAATCATTGGCCGTGTTCCCGGTAGTGAACTCACTGGCCTTCGTGTTCCGCGCACTCGGCCTCAGCTTCCAGGACGCGTCGATCGCGTTGATCGGCCGGCAGCGAGAGCACTACGCCGAGTTGTCGAGGTTCACGACGCTGCTCGGGCTGGGAAGCATGGCGGGACTGGGGGCTATCGCGTTCACGCCACTGGCGAGTGTCTGGTTCGAGACGATATCGGGTCTCACTCCGGACCTGGCTGCTTTTGCCTACGTCCCCACACGACTGGCGGTGCCAGTGGCGGGCTTGTCGGTGCTGCTTTCGTTCCAGCGTGCGGTCCTCATGCAGGCGCGTACGACTCGGCCGATCACGGTAGCGACGACGCTCGAGGTAGCCGTGATCGGCTTCGCCTTCGTGGTCGGTGGCTGGTGGCTGGGACTGGTGGGAGTCACGGCTGCCTTCGCCGCGTTCGTGGCCGGCCGGATCGTGTCGACCACCTACCTCGTAGTGGCGGCGAGGAGCGTTCGCAGGAACTCCGTCACGCGCTGATGCGCCGGAAGCGGTCCGGTAGCTATTCCGCTCCCGCAGTGCGAATCAACGTGAACGTGCCGTAGGCTCCGCAGCACGAGGCACGCTGGTACCAGATCCCGCGAACGGTGTCGGCACTCAGGCGTCCGAGCAACTCGACGCCCCAATCCGCGAACTGCGGGACGACAGTGATCGCCACCGAATCGCCTCCGAACACGACGCCTTCGGCGGCGCCACCCGAGCTCTCCGCAGCACCGAGCAACGGTTCGAAGTCGATTCGCGACTCGCCGGTGCTGATCAGAACGTTGTCTACGGGTTCGAGATCCGTCGCCGACGCATTGAATGCGAGCGCACCGGACGCCTCACGCGAGGACGGCTGCGCATTGAGACCCGCTGAATCGAGCACGAAGGCGGCCGACCACAATCCGTCCAGCCGGCAGCACGGCGCCTCGGCGGGTACGAGCGGAAAGTCGATCAGTGACGAGACTCCCGGCACGACGATGGCGGTCACGGAATCCGGCACAAATCCCCGGCGATACACCCGGAGCTTGAGAGGACCGGCGGGCAGCGGAGCCACGCCGTAGGCGCCCGTAGCGTCGGTGCTCGCGCCCAGCGCACCCGCGGACACTTCGGCGTGGGCGACGGGTCGATCGGTCGACGCATCCCTCACGGTGCCCCGAACGGCGCCCGGGGCCGGCGCCTCTTCCTCCACGACGGGAATCGGACCGGGTGCATCCGGCTCCGTCCCTTCCTCCACACACGCAGCAGCAAACAGGCTCAGGACCAGGATAGCACAGCGACCAACTGTCACGGGGCCCTCACGTGCGAGAGGAGTTGTTCGCCGAAAGCGAACCGGCGGAAGGCCGGGCCGCAAGTCCGGCCCCACCAGTTGGCCTCCGGTTCTAGATCCACGTGAGATGTTTCACGGTACGATCCGTCTCCCGATCGCCGGTGTGCGCCGTCGAGGCTGGCTCGAACAACATCACGTGCACGAGCCCGTCGGCCACGGGTCGATGCTCGACGCCTCGCGGGACCACGCATAACTCGCCCGCGCTCAGTTCGACGACGCCGTCCCGCAACTCGATTCTCAGGTTCCCCTGCACTACGAGGAACATCTCGTCCTCGGCCGCATGGCTGTGCCAGACGAAGTCGCCCTCGAGTTTCGCCAGCTTCACGTGCTGGCCGTTCAATTCCGCGACGATGAACGGATGCCAGTGCTCGTCGAAGCGAGCGAACTTTTCTGCCAGGTTGACAACGTTGATGCTCATCCGATCGCCTCAGCGTAGACCGTACCAGCCGCGTCGCGGCCACAGCAGAAAGAGCACCGTCCAGATCATCACGACGCCTGTCACCGCGGGCAGCAGTCCACCGCCCAGGATGTAGACGATGATCCCGAACAGCGCCATGCCTTCGACCAGTGCCATGCAGATAATAAGACCCGTCTGGAGCTGATTCAGCGTTGCGGGCTCCGGATCGCCCTCGAAGCCGGCAGCCGGAAGATGCAGTCGCACGAGGCGGCCCCAGATGATGAATGCCAGTAACAGGGAAACCACCGTCCCCACTGCCCAGATTTCGGTAAGGGGAGCCGTTGACGAACTTCGCTCTCCCAGGCGAAGGGCGTACGCGATGGCTGCGAACAGCGATACACCGAGAGGCAAGGATGTCAGAATCAGGATCAGCGACTGGCGCTTCGTCGCGGCCGAGTTCGATGGGTGTGAGGGGTCAACTGCCATCATCGGTCTCCAGGAACGAGTGGCGGCGACTGGCTGCGCCATGTACTCGTAAGGTATGTCGAGAGCATTCGTAGATGAAGACGCCTCATTCGAGCCGGAGCCCAGGTACACGCTGCCCGACCCGGACTCCCCGTACTTCGAACGGGCTGCCGCCATGGCTCTGATCGAAGGAGCCAACTCCGGGAACACACGCAGCGCCGAGACCGCGACGGGGTTCCGGTGGGGCGAGCCGCGCCTGAGGTGTCACGTAGAAGCCCTGCTCGTGGAGGCCTCCGAACGGGACGACCTGAGAATCGTGCAACTGGCCCGCCGCTTCCTGCGCAAAGCGGATGACTACGAGGAGAAGGACGAGACCGGGAGCTAGGGAGCCAGCGTGGTCGGGTCGTCGGGCAGCTCTCTGAAGACGCTCGATTCGAAAGAAAACGACATCGCCTCCGCGTGCGACCACTCACCGTCTGCATACCGCGGTTGCAGGAGCCGCGCTTCGCACGACCCGCCGCCGTCGACCTCGTCCATCTCGAAATTGGTAATCGGCCAGTCCGGCTCCGATCCCGTGAAGGCGATCAGCAGGTTACGCACCCCCGTGAATCGGGCCTGTATGCGTCGCTCGGCCGGCGGCTCACCCCAATTGTAGTTGTAGTGTGCGAACTCGATTTCCAGATCGAGAGGACCGGTGACGCGATGACTCGCGATGTCCTCGAATACATCGTGTGACAGAATCGTGAGGCGCCGAATGAACCCGTCGTGAAATGCGTTGAACAGCTCGGTCGTTTCGCGCGCCTGATCTCCGGTGGCGACCTCGAACTCGCGACCTCCCGACTGACTCACCTGTCGACCGCGCCGTGATCCAGCTCCCCGGAGCGGTACAGCAGCCAGGTCCAGAAGGACTTCGAGTAGCGGAAGGAGCCGATCACCGTGACCACGGCCACGGCGAGTACGACCCACACTGTCCACCGCGGAAGCTCGCCGATCCGAAGCCACACGAGCAGGGTAAGCAGCGCGGCGATTCCGCCGGCACCGTAGGACAGACTGACGGCACCTCCGTACTGGGCACCGTTCTCACCGACGAGGTTCAAACCGCAGTTAGGGCAGGACTCGCGCATCGACAGGCCGCGCTCGAACAGCCGCCCTTCGTTGCAGGCCGGGCAGCGCTGGCGAACCGTGGCGTGCAGCCAGTCTGGCATAGTCGGCTCAGGGCTGCCGCCGCAGCACGAACAGACCTTCCTCGGCGCTCGTCACCACGATGATTCCGCTCGCGAAGTACGGGTAGTTCGACCAGGACCCGTTGAAGCCCCACGCGTCGTCAGTTGGATGCGTGTCGAATAATCCCGCCTCGATTGGCGTGGCCGGATCCGTAACGTCCAGCACTCGCAGGCCGAAATGATAGGTAGAGTGAAACAGCGTTGTGCCGTCCACGTACATGTTG
>JARFPW010000037.1 GCA_029288095.1 Gemmatimonadota bacterium | reverse complement strand
ACCCAGAACGACATCACGGCGGCGGTCGAGCACTACAATGCCGCGTCCGCGATGGTGCCCGAGAGCGCTGAAATGGTTTACTGGGCAGCCGTGACGTTGGCATCGGAGGGTAGGGTAGAGGAGGCGTTGCCCCGGTTCGTGCGAGCGTTCGCGGCGGATCCCCGCTGGGCCGTCCTCACTCCGCGGCTGCCGGCCGCGGCTCTTCTGCCTGACGATCCCCAGCTGCTCGCGACGATCCTGGCCGTCGAAGGTGGCGACCCGGGCCGAGCAGAGTGGCGCCGGCTCGCCGCACAGGGAGTAGGGGCGGGGCCGTAGCCCCGCGACCAGGTGCGCTCAACCCCGGAGCGTGTCTATCAGGATCTGGAGTCGACGGGCGTTGTCGGGCGTGGCGAAGGAGATGTGATCCCCGACCATCGCTGCCAGTCCGGCCATGCCGTCGCGACGCTGCGCGCCCTCGAGTCCGTCGAGCCGGTCCAGCTCCGCGGTCAGTCCGTCTGTGAACTCGATCGGGACATCGGGGTCGCGCCGGAACTGATCAACCAGCGCACGGGCGACGACGAGATCCGCCGGCCAGCTGATCCGTGTCTGGGTCTGCGGATTGAACACGTCCATCCGCACCAGCATCGCCGCGTCGATCTCGTTCTGGGTGAGGTGCTCGGTCGGTGTGAGATGAAACACGTCCAGTCCGCGCAGAATCTCCGAGCCGTAGATGTGGCCGTTGTACCAGTAGGTCGACCAGTATCCGCCGAGTACGAGCTGGTCGGCCACGTTGGGGCCGCGATCGAAGTAGGCGAGTTCCATCGGGTTCGCCGGATCCGTGAAGTCGATCACCGACACGCCGCCCTGGTACCACGCCTGGACGAAGATGTCGCGACCCGGAACCGGAACAAGTGAACCGTTGTGGGCCACGCAGTTCTCGGCGGACGTCTGCGGCGCCGGGAGCTTGAAGTAGCCGGCGAACTCCATCTTGCCGCTGTTCCGGTCGAAGAACGCGTTCGCGCCCCACTCGGGCTTGTCGGATGAGAGGCAGCGCGGCGCGCCCCCGCCGCCCCACTCGTCGGTGAACAGGATCGTGGAGCCGTCGTTGTTGAACGTCGCCGAGTGCCAGTAGGCGAAGTTCGGATCGAACACCTCGTCGATGCGCACCGGGTTGGCCGGGTCACTGATGTCGAGAAGGATCCCGTTCCCCGAGCAGGCGCCCGCGGCGATGCCGAGTTCCTGGTACACGGTGATGTCGTGGCACTGATCGGTCGTTGCCGTGTTCTGCGTGCCCTCTCCGGATACGCCGCCCGGCCACAGGCCGGCAATCGCCCCGGTTTCCGCATCGGCGAAGATGCGCGGAGCATTCACGATGCGGGCCTCTTCCGGCGCCATCACGGGTACTTCGATGATCTCGATCTGAAACAGCGCCGTGTTCGGATCCTCGTCGGGCGAGCCACGCGTGCAACCTTCGAGCTCTTCCGCCGGCCGTACCCCGGACGTGCCCTGTACGTAGATGTAGACGCGCGCGTCACTGTTGGGATCCTGCACGAGCGTGTGCGTGTGCGAGCCGCGGCACGTCTGGACGTTGGCGACCTGCACGGGATGCTCGATGTCGCTGATGTCGAAGATCCGCACGCCCCGGAAGCGTTCCGGGCTGACCGATTCGGTCGGCGCGACTTCTCCGCAGTCGAGGCGTCCGTTGGGCGCTTCGACCGACATGAACATCAGGTTGCCATGAACCGACAGGTCGCCCTGGCCGCCCGGGCAGATGTAGGACGTCTTGAGCTGCGGCTGCATCGGGTTGGAGATGTCGTAGATGTTGAAGCCCCGGTAGCTGCCCATGAACAGCAGGTCATTCGCGAACGCGATGTCCGTGTTGGCGTAGGCGAAGCTTCCGAGGTTCTCCCGATCCTCGAAGCCTTCCGGGCGATCCAGGTGCGCGGCCAGCTCCATGCCGCTGGCGGCCTCCCCGGCGTCCGACCATCCGGCGCTGAGTCCGACACGCGGATCCATGTGCTCCGCCTCGACCGCCGGCACATCGACCATCGGTTCGGGCGCCGTATCGGCCACAGGAACCCCGCTCGACGCACAGCCCGCCGCCGCCACCACAAACACCACGAACCAACCCCTCGCCACTGCTTTCATCTCCACCCTCACTGAAGTGCGTTGAGCATGCGTTGCATGCGTGCAATCTCCGCCCGCTGGTCCACATCGATGTGCGATGTCAGCGTGTACAGTTCCAGTTCCAGTCCGCCGCCTTCAGCGGCCTGCAGCGCTTCCAGCATTACGAGGGCTCCCTCGTGGTGCCGGATCATCAACTCGAGGAATAACCTGTCGAAAGCCTCCCCCTCGGACGCTGCCAGGGCGGACATCTGCTCCGGGCTGGCCATCCCGGCCATCCCGTCCATGTCGTGGGGACCTTCGGTGTGCTCATCACGGGCCTCGAGCCAGTTACGCATCAGGTCGATCTCGAATACCTGCGACTCATCGATGCGCCGGGCGAGCAGGCCGATCGTCTCGTTCGTGCTTCGATCCGGGACGAGCTCCGCCATCTCGATCGCCTGCATGTGATGGCCGATCATGTCGCGCATGAAGTCGGCATCCGCGGCAACGTACGGCGCGCTTCCGGGCGAAGCGTCCGCAGTCTCGGG
>JARFPW010000353.1 GCA_029288095.1 Gemmatimonadota bacterium | reverse complement strand
GTCGCTTGCGGCCCAGCGCATCCGGTATGACTTCTCGTTCCGCAATCCGGCCTTCCCCGGTGACGCGTCCGAGATTCGGACGAACGCCGACGCGGCGTCCGTGCACGGGGCGCTCGAGGCGACCGCCGGTCCGCTTCACTCGAGCTTCAGGTTCGACGCTGACGAGCGGGGTGTCCCGGGCCGAGCCGGGACGAGCCTGTTTGAGAGTGCCCGGGCCGAGGACCACAGCTGGATCGCGGCAGCGGGGGTCAATACGTCTTCGGTCAGAGCGTCCGGCAGCTACGGCTGGCGGAAGGTCGGGTATCGGGCTTCCTCGGCAGATCCGGTGTCGACGCAGTACGTTCAGGATCTCCGGCTGGCCGGCGATTTGGATCTCCCCTCCGCTCCCTTGGTGGTCGGGGCGCGCCTGGCTCGCGAGACGGTCCAGGGAGACCTGATCGACGGTGCGCCTGACCGGACTGCCGTCGGTGTCAGGGCAGCGGCCTCGCTGCCCGCAGGCTCCTTCCGGCTGGATCCGCAGCTGTCGCTGGACGTCTCGGGCGACCTGGTCGTTGCCAGTCCGGAGCTATCCGCGACCTGGCTGGCCAGCTCCCGGACCCGTGTGTGGGGTCGGCTGGGGCAGGGGTTCCGTCTCCCGACATTCGGAGACCTCTATTTCGCGTCACAGTACCGGCTCCGACCGAACCCTGATCTGGCGCCCGAGCGGACCACGGTCGACTTGGAAGCCGGAGCGCGCGCGGGAGCCACTCTAGGGGCGATCGAGCTGGAGGCAACTGCCACCGCATGGGCCCGCCGTACAGAGAATCCTATCGTATGGCTTCCCAGTTCCGTCGCGGTCTGGAGTCCCAACAACCTCGGAGAGCTTCGGGCCACGGGCATCGAGCTCCTGATCCAGGTGGCGGCTCCGGCCCCGGCCCGGGTCGGCTGGCGAGCACAGGCAGCCGGGGCCATCCAGCGAAGCCGAGTCGGGTTCGGAAGCAACCGGAACCCGTTGCCGTACGAGCCGCAGAGCACGGCTCGGCTGAGCCTGGAGGGTTGGAGGGGAGCCCTGGGCGGCAGGATCGATCTGCGGCATACGGGCTCACGCACCACCGGTCTTGCTGGCACCCGGTCCCTCCCGGGTTTCAGGACCGTGGACCTGTCTGCTCGCCATCACTTTCGCTCGGGCTCGCTCCAATTCGGACTCTCCATGAAGGTGGAGAACGTCCTGGACCAGAGATACCAGCTTACCGAACTGTTTCCCGAGCCGGGGAGGCGCTTCACTGCGCGCCTCGAGGCCAGGAGGGTCGATTCATGATTCGGAACCCGATTGGGACCCGACGATTCCGCTTTCGCGTCCCGCGATTCCTCATGCTCGCGACGCTGGTCGCGAGCGGCGGTTGCGGCGAGTCCACGAGCGAGCCCGCTCAGCCGGCCGACGACGACATCATGGTTCTCAACTCGACGGGACAGACCCTGGCGGCGTTCTCGGTTTCGGAGACCGTGACGGCCTCGGGGGCCCCGGTCGATCTGGGGGCCGGGTTCGATGGAGACAGAGTCGATCTCACGGCGGCGTTCGCGGTTACCACCGTATCCAGTTTCGGCGGCAGTCGTGTGCTGTTCGTCGACCTGTCCTCGGGCAGCCTGTCTACCAGCTTTTTCCCTGCCCCGGAGGGGGATCTGGCGAATCCTTCGGCCGCCTCGTTCGATGCACAGGGAATCGCATGGGTCGGCGGGCGAGGCAGCGACGCGGTGTATCGGCTGATGCCCGGCGATACGCTGGCTGAGTCGATTGCGAGGGAAGTCGGGACGTTCGTCGAGAGAGTGTTGCCGGTCGGAGAGCGCCTGTTCGTCGTGGACGCCAATATCGACGACGATGGCGGATCATACGAGCCGCTGGGACCCGGCAGGATCGTCGTGCTCTCCCGCACGGGGGTGGAGCTGCAGATCATAGACCTTCCGCCCGGCGCCTTCAATCCCACCGAAGGCGTGGTCTGGGGGAGTGATATGATCGTGCTGGCGGCCGGCACCTTCGATTCCGCCACCTTCCTGCCGGCCAACGATGGAGCGCTGGTGGTCGTCGATCTGGAGGCAGGCACGACGGGACCCCTGCTGGCCCTGGAGGCGAACGGTGTGTCGCTGGAGCCCGGCGCGGACGGATTCGTCTACGTCAGCACTACGGCGGATTTCCAGACGCTGAATCTCCTGAGGTTCGACCCCGCAAGCGGTGATTTCGCCCGTGGGCCAGCAGACCCGATACCCGTTGTCGGAGGCGCTGGCCGGCGCGTCGACTGTTGGGCGGCCACCGCCCTGGCGGACGGGCGGATCGTCTGCGTGACCTTCAGCTTCGCCGAGTCGGGTCGCCTGGTAGTGGCGAGCGCGGGCGGCTCGTTCATCCACGAGGTCGCTTCGGGGTTCGGCACGACTGATCTCGCGCTCAGGTGAGCGGTGCTGCCTTGCGTCGGTCCTTGTTTGCCGCCGCACGAGCCCCCCGGTAGCTTGGCCGCGTGCCGATTGTGACCACCCGCAGCGTGGTGCTGCAAACGTACCCGTACAGCGACACCAGCAAGATCCTGCGTCTTCTGACTCTGGACCACGGTCCGCAGTCCGTGATGGCGCGGGGAGCTCTTCGGCCCCGAAGCCGTCTCTCGGGCGTGCTCGAGCCGTTCGCCGAGGGATCGGCCACGTTCTATCTCAAGCCCGACCGGGATCTCCACACCCTCTCCGACTTCGACCTGGAGCGCGAGAGGCAGGCGCTGGGGCGCGACCTGCGGCGCTTCTCGGCCGCCAGTGTTCTGTGCGAGCTGGTCCTGCGCCTGGCGCCGGCCGAACGGGATGAGGCCCTGTTCTCAGCGCTTACTTACGGTCTGGACGCGCTTCTCGCGGCCCAGCCCGAGGTCGTGCGGGGCACTGCAGCCGCGGCGATCTGGACCGTGGTGGATGTGCTCGGCTTCGCGCCGGACCTCGGTGGCTGTTCCAGATGCGGCGATCCCCTTGAGTCGAGAGGCGGGCGCCTGGACGTGCGCGAGGGTACGCTCGCATGCGAACGGTGTTTGCCGGGCGGTGGCTCCCTTTCACCCGCCGAGATCTCTGTGCTGCGGCGGCTCGCCTCGGGGGTGCCGGAGGGCCCCTCGCCATCGAGCCAGCAGGTCCGCCTCCTGATCGAGTTCGTCCGCCACCATGCTGCCGAGGGAATTCGGCTCCGGTCGCTCGAGTTCCTGCTCTCCGAGGAGGCTGGATGAGCCGCGGTATAGTGATTGGCACTGCCGGACACGTGGATCACGGCAAGACGTCGCTCGTGCGAGCTCTCACTGGCGTCGAGACGGACCGCTGGACGGAAGAGCGCGAGCGCGGGCTGACCATCGATATCGGATTCGCTCCTCTGGAAGTGACCCCCGGCGTGGACAGCGGCATCGTGGACGTGCCGGGGCACGAAGACTTCGTCAAGAACATGCTGACGGGGTCCACGGGAATCGACGTTCTGCTCCTGGTCGTGGCGGCCGACGAAGGGCCCATGCCACAGACTCGCGAGCACCTCACGATCGCACGGTTGCTCGGGATCCGACACGGGGTAGTGGCGCTGAACAAGGTCGACCGCGTCGATGAGGACTGGCTCGATCTGATCCGCGATGCGACGCGGGAAGAGCTGGAGAGCCTGGTCGGGCCCGTGGATTGGCCCTGTCTCTTATACACATCTGACGCTGCCGACGATTACTTCTGGGTGTAGTTCTCGGTGGGGGGCGGGGCGTTGAAGGGGGGGGGGGGGGGGGGGGGGGGGGGGGGGGGGGGGGGGGGGGGGGGGGGGGGGGGGGGGGGGGGGGGGGGGGGG
>JARFPW010000350.1 GCA_029288095.1 Gemmatimonadota bacterium | reverse complement strand
GTCGAGGTCCCCGGATTCGAAGCCGAGGACATCGACGTGAACTACGAGGGTGGCGTTCTCTCGGTCGTCGGCGCCCACAGCACGCAGCACGAGGACGAGGGCAAGACGTACCACGTCCGCGAGCGTTCGTTCGAGCGGTTCACGAGGAGCTTCTCGCTCCCGGAGACCGTCAAGGCCGACGACATCGACGCCCACGTCGAGGACGGCGTCCTGACCGTAGTGCTGCCCAAGGCAGCGGACGCGAAGTCGAAGCGCATCAGCGTGAAGTCGAAGAAGTAACCTGCCGTTGCAGGTGGGGCGGGGCGGATGCAGAAACGGGGGCCTCCGGGCCCCCGTTTTTCGTGCCCTGTGCCGTCAGCGTCAGTCGCCGAGCGGCGGGATCCGCAGGACCTGCCCCGGATAGATGCGGTCGGGGTCGGTCAGCATCGGACGGTTCGCCTCGAAGATCTCCGGGTACTTCATCGCGTTGCCGTAGTGCTCCTTGGCAATCTTCGACAGTGAATCGCCACTCTGAACCGTGTAGAAGACCGCCTCGGGCTCCGGCGCCTCGACCGTCATCCGGTCGTCTACCTGGGCCACACCCTCGGTATTGCCTACAGCCAGAATGACCTTTTCACGCGTGGCCTGATCGGGCGCCGCGCCGTCGACCGTGGCCACGCCGTCGTCATAGTCGATCCGCAGGCCCTCCACCTCCAGGCCCAGCCCCATTACCAGCCGCATCAGGGCATTGCCCTTCATGCGCTCCTGCAGCTCCTCACCTGGCTGGTTCTCCTCGGGTTCGACCTTGCGTCCGATTCCCTTGATGAAATCGAAGATTCCCATGGTTCCAATCTCCTGTAGCGTTGAGTATCGGGACACGAACCAGCGGCTGTCATGCCGCCGGACCCAGCCCTAACGTCAAATCCTCGGCACATAGTACGTCGCCTCAGGTACGCTTGCACCGTGGGTTGTGACAGGTGGACGAAGTGCGGTACGATGAGGCGATGAAACGCTACATAGAGGCGCAGATTGACGTTCTTCCGGTCGGGCGTTTCGAGGTGGTAATGTGGTTGTCGGTTGTACTTGCCGCCCTGTCGATCGGGGCGCCTCCCGTGCTGGCCCAGGAAGGTGATGGCATCGAGCTGGCCTCTGCCAGCGTGTACCTCCCCGACTGGGGCATGCGATCCTTGGACGAGATCCGTGGTGGCATGATCAGCCTCGTGCACGAACCGGAGGCGCCACGGCTGGTCGTGTACCGTTTGGAACTCCAGGATCCGCCGCCCGTGACGGGGGCGACGGCCAGCCAGTCGCCGTCTGCGGATGGCAACCATTTCGTGATCGCTGACTTCCACACCGGAGCTCCGAACCGCCTGGGCGGTTTCTTCAACGGATTTGCGCGCGCCCCATCGGAGGCCAGGGCGTCGGTAACCGCCGCCCCGGACGGACGGCCGGCCCTTCGGCTTTCCTACGAGCGGCAGGAAAGAGGATTCAGCGGTGTGTGGGTGCACCTGTTCGATACGGCGAGCCACCCACAGCGCCGCGTCTACCTGGACGCCCGGCCGTTTGCGACTCTCAGCCTCTGGGTACGCGGACAGCGGGGAGGAGAGCGGCTATTGCTCAAGCTCGCCGACGCGGAATGGGAGAGCCGGGGTGAGGCGCTTGCGCTCGGCGAGCTGAGCGAGTTTCTGCCGGCCGGCCGAGTCGAAACGGAGTGGCAGCAGGCCGTGGTCCACCTCGACCGACTTCCGGCGAACCTCGATGTCTCCGCGCTCGCCTCTGTCGTCCTTGAGGCTCTCGGGCCGGTTGAAGGCGCTGTGTTCGTCAGCCAGCTCGCGCTCTCCATGGTTCCCGCTCCACCGACGTTGCGTCCTTACCGTGAGCGGCCCGTCGAAGCTCGAGACGGACGATCCCTCGCAACCTGGATCTGGAACACCGAAGATCTTCTCGCTGACGCCGGCAAGCGCGATTCTCTGCTCAGTTTCCTGACTGGCACGGGCATCGATGTGGCCTATCTGCAGCTGGTCTCGACACCGGGCGACTCGCTTCCGCCTGGTGAGATAAGACCCGATCCGCGTCTCCGCGATCTCGTCGGCCGACTCAGCGGGCTTGGAATCCGGGTCTACGCTCTGGACGGATATGCCGGCTATGCCCGGCCGGAGTACCACGCCGGGGTGTTGAACACGATTCGGAACGTGATTCGTTTCAACTCAGAGTCGCAGGCAACCGAGAGATTCTCCGGCGTACGGTACGACATCGAGCCGTATCTGCTGCCCGGCTTTCACGGCCCGGCCAGAGCGGACATCCTCAAAGGATACCTGGAAGTGCTGGCCCGGGGAGCGGATCTGGCACGTCGGGGGGGCCTGGCCTTCGGCGTCGACATCCCATTCTGGTTCGACGCGCCGGACGAAGTGACGTTCGAGAGGGTGATGGTGGAGTTTCGAGGCGAGGAGAGGCCGGTCAGCGAACACGTGATCGGCCTGGTCGACGATGTGTCCATCATGGACTACCGGACAGTCGCCCACGGCGCCGACGGCACGATCAGGCACGCGGCGGACGAGCTCGAGTTCGCTTCTGCAGTAGGCGTACCGACCTACGTGGCGCTCGAGACCGGCCCGTTGCCCGATGAGACGCTGATCGAGTTCCGGGGTGACCCGGTGATCGGGGTGCCAGGTTCTGTAGACGGACCCGGCGTGGTCGCGGTGCTGGCCGGCCCGGACTCCGCCCGTGTATTCTGGGTAGCAACTGGCTCGGAGACTGCTCGACGGTCCGTGGCGACACTCGAGAGCGAGCTTCAAAGGGCGGGACTCGATCCGGCGGCTGCTCTAATCTGGCCGGTCAGCCGTCGCGTGTTCGTCCCGTCCGACAAGCTGAGCTTCGCAGCGCTGGGATGGGACCGCATGATGGAAGTCATGGAGGAAACGACGACGGATCTCGCCCGCTTTGGTTCATTCGCCGGGTTCGCCATCCACCACTCCGACAGCTACATGCGCCTGTACGACGACTCGTGGGAGGTTCAGCCATGAATCGCGCGCCGGTGCGAAGCGACCCGGCCGTCGACCTCGTCGCCTGGAGTTCGCTTGGCACGCTTCCCGATCGCAGCCTGAGACGCGCCACGGCCTACGTGGCCATGGCCGTAGCCCTCGTCGTCGCGTTCTTTGTCGCTCGTCGGTTCGAGAATCTGGAGTTCGAGAATCTCGACGCGCTCTCGATGACGGCGGCGGGATTCGCCCTCATCGTGGGTGTTCTGACGCTGCTGCGGTATCATACGAGACCGAACAACACGCAGTTGTTCATCGGAGTCGCTTTCGTCGGGACCGGTGTCTTCGACCTGTACCACGCCTTCCTCATCTCCGGCTATTTCGTCCGGTGGTTTCCGTCTGCTCCAGAGCAGCTGTCCGGATGGAGCTGGACGACGTCGCGCCTGTTTCTATCGGTACTGTTGCTGGCCAGCCTCGCGGCGAGCCGGCGGGAGGAGAAGCTCGGAGGGGCGGGACGTATCGAGGCGCGCAGGCTGTACGACGAGGCGGTTCTCCTTGCCGTGGTCTGCCTGGCCTTCTTCCTGTTCGTCCCCCTGCCGGAGGCATACTGGCCGGATCTCCCGGTAGCGCGGCCGCAGTCATTGGGTCTGGCTGTCGTCTTCCTGCTGACCCTGGTTGGATACCTCCGCAAGGGCGACTGGCGACGAGAACCGTTCGAGCACTGGCTCGTGCTGGCACTGATCGTCTTCGTCGGCGGCGAGGCGCTGTTCGACGCTTCCTCGGCCGCCCCGTTCGATCTGATGTCCGGTGCGGCGCACGTGCTCAAGATCGTGGCATATTCGTGCGTCCTCGCCGGGACCGCCGCGAGTTCCTACGCCCTGTTTTGGCGAGTAGAGGAGGCCGGGAAGGAGCTCGCCGAAGCCAACCTGGAACTGAAGGAGGCCCGGGAGCAGCTCAGCGTGTATGCGGACCGTCTGCGCAGCTCGAATGCCGAGCTGGAGCAGTTCGCGTACGCCGCCTCACACGACCTCAAGGAACCTTTGCGCATGGTGGACGGCTATGTGCGGCTGCTCGCGACACGGTATGGGGGGAAACTTGATGAGCAGGCGGATCAGTACATCGCCTACACTGTGGACGGCGTCGAGCGAATGCAGAGCCTCATTCAGGATCTGCTCACATATTCGCGCGTCGAGACACATGGTCAGCCGTTCGAGCCTACGGAATCCGCTCGTGCCCTGGACTGGGCGGTGGCAAACCTGGAGGCCGCGATCGCTGAGAGCGGTGCGTCGGTCACGCATGACGCTCTACCGGAGGTCATCGCGGAACCAACCCAGCTCGGCCAGCTGTTTCAGAACCTCGTCGGCAACGCCATCAAGTATCGAGCCGATGCACCTCCTGCGGTACATGTGAGCGCCGACCGCGTCGATGAATCGTGGCGGTTCACTGTGGCTGACAACGGCATGGGCATCGCGCCGGACGACCTGGAGCACGTGTTCGAACTGTTCCGACGCCTCGACACGGGTGAGGAGCACAGCGGAACCGGCATCGGACTGGCCGTGTGCAAGCGCATCGTCGAGCGCCACGGAGGCCGGATATGGGTGGACTCCGTCCCCGGGAAGGGCTCGAACTTCAGATTCACGCTGCCTGACGGCGAATCACCGGCCTAGAACGCGTCGTCTGAGAGGGTCGCCCGCGTACCTCCGTCCCGCGGCAGGTACGGCACAATGCAACCCGCCATCCGTGGCCTCCGCCCCCAGGAACCACCTCACAGACGCCGTATCTACCATGCCCCGCAGTATCTTACACAGCCCGGACTTCCACTCTAGTCCCTGTTGATGCCGGGCCTGGCTCTTGCTCCGTATCCCGTTGTCCCTATTGCGGATTGCTCGAATCTGGACGGTGGCAAGCTCGTGGGAAACTCGAAAGCCAAGACCGGAGCGGTGAAGCATTCCGCCGCAGACACGAACGTGACTCTGTCGCCCGTACTGCTCGTCGACTCCGATGCTGAGTTCCAGGAACGATTCGCGGCCAGTCTCAGCAAGTTTGGTTGCCGACTCGAGATCCTTGTGGATCCGTCCAAATTGGACTCGGTCCTCAAGTCACTCGACCCATCCGTCCTGGTCGTGAGTACCGACAACCAGGAAGCCAACGCACTCGAGCTTGTAGCCGATCTGCGCGCCTCCCTCCGGTGGGCGGATCTTCCCATCTTCGTGGTCGGCAATCGGCTCGCCACCAAGGTGAAGCTGAGTGCCTATGAAGTAGGAGCGGACGCCGCCCTCTCGAAAGGGACGGGGCTGGGCGAGTTGACCGCGAGAGCGCTCGGATGCGTGCGCCGAAAGTCCGAGAAGTCAGAGCAGCCCGAGAACTCCGAGCCTGGTC
>JARFPW010000347.1 GCA_029288095.1 Gemmatimonadota bacterium | reverse complement strand
CTCCCGGATTCCGCCCATCATCAGCAACGCGATGATGAATCCAGTTCCCGTGCCGACGGCATCGAGCAGAGCGCGGCCTACCGGACGCTTCGACGCGAACGCCTCCTGCCGTCCGAGGATCATGCAGTTCACGACGATGAGAGCGATGAACGCGCCGAGGGCCTTGTGGATGTCCGGCACGACCGCGGCCAAGACCAGGTCGGCCACCGTAACGAAGGTCGCGATGATCAGAATGTAGGCGCTGATTCGCACCTCATGGGGGATGAGGTTCTTGAGCGTCGAGACCAGCAGGCTCGAGCCCACCAGCACGAAGAACGTCGCGAGGCCCATGGCCAGGCTATTCGCCACCGTGTTCGTAACGGCTAGAGCCGGACACAACCCGAGGAGCTGGACGAGCACCGGATTCTCACGCCAGATACCGCGGGCGAAGTCGTAGCCCGGCGTCGTGGCCCTCACGGGGTATCCTCCTCGAGGCGGAGCAGGTAGGGCCGAAGCTCCTCCAGCCGGTGGTTGATGATGTCGATCACCGTCCGCGACGAGATCGTGGCACCCGTGATCATGTCCACCTCGCTCTCGGCACCGGAGCCCGAGCCGGGTTTGACGCCGATGAGGGGCGGAACGGGCCCGGCAAACTCGGCCACGAAGCCCGAGTCTTTTTCGATTTTGTCGCCCAGACCAGGGGTTTCCTTGCTTTCGAGAACCTTCATTCCGGTGATTTGTCCGGTCGTCGGATCGAACCCGAACAACAGGCGGATGATGTCCTGGAAGCCGGGCTCTCCTCCCGATATGGCGAGTCCGATCGGTCGACCCCCGTTGTCATACCCGGCGTAGATGCGGTCCAGGGCCAGGGTGTCCGTGTCGGCCGGTGGGTCTGCGGTGAACCGACCGTCGATGAGGAACAGGGTCTCATACCGGTCCGGACCGCCCAGCACCTCGTGGATCGCCTCCCGCAGCACCTCGGCCCGGTGCGCCATGATCCGGGGCTCGGCCCAGCCGTTTACGACCACCAGAAGCAGACCGGCCAGCGCTCCCGCGAGCGTCAGCGTTCCCAGGAGGCGGAAGGCGGGGGGGTCGGCAGGACGTTGCTCGGTCATGCTGGAGCCTCGTCTCGGCCGTGGCCGAAGACGCGGGGTTGGGTGGCCCGGTTGATGAATGGCACGAGCGCATTCATCAGCAGGATCGCATACATCACGCCCTCGGGGAGTCCTCCCCAATTCCGGATCAGCACGACCAACACACCGATTCCGGCCCCGAATATCCAGGCGCCCGCGTTCGTGACCGGCGATGTGACCATGTCGGTCGCCATGTACATGGCACCCAGGATCAGGCCGCCGGAGAACAGCATGAACGGCGCGTCTGGATAACGCGTCGCGTCGAGCGCGTGCAGCAGGGTGGCGAATGCGGCGACCGTCGCGAAGATGCTCACCGGGATGCGCCAGTTGAGGTAGTTCTTGAGCGCCAGGTACCCGCCGCACACGAGGATGAGCAGGCCGGCGGTCTCTCCCAACGATCCACCTGTACTCCCGAGCATCAGGCTGCCGATGTCGGTGGATGTCGCCTCGAACTTCCACAGGCCGAGCGGCGTGGCCGCGGTGACTACGTCGGGTGCATTCGGGCTCAGCAGTGGCAGGGCGAAATTGTCTCCTCGCAGCGTCGCCCAGGCGCCATCCGAGGCCGGCCACGTTGTTAGTGCGGTCGGAAACGCCGCCTGCAGGAACGCTCGCCCGATCAGGGCCGGATTGAACACGTTCTGCCCCAGTCCGCCAAACAGGAGCTTGCCGAATCCGATGCCGAACGCACCGCCGAGAAAGGCCATCCACATTGGAATTCCGGCGGGAAGGATCAGGCCGAGCAGTAGCCCCGTGATCGCTGCCGAACCGTCTCCCAGGGAGCCGCTGCGGCCTACGGCGCGCTCGGTCAGCACGGCGCCCGCCGTAGCGGCTCCGATCACTAGCAGAGCACTCGGACCCGAGAAGTACGTGGCCGCGGCGATCACGGGCACGAGACTGCCGACCACCGACCACATGATGCGACGGGTCGTGTCCGGCGCCTTCAGGTGGGGCGGCGCCGTGAGCTCCAGGCGAATCTCCCTCAAGCCGCCTGCTCCTTTTGCCTGCGAACGCCCGCCTTACCGAGCGCGAACAGCTGTGAGAGCGGAATGTTGGAGGGGCACACGTAGGAACAGCAGCCGCACAGCATGCAATCCATCAGGCGTGACTGCTCCATTTCCTCGTACCGACCGGCCTGGGCGAGTGCTCCCAGTTGCTGGGGGTTCAGATACACCGGACACGCATCCAGGCAGCGGCCGCACTTGATGCACGGATACACCTCCCGCGGCTTCGTCTCTGCGTGCGTCAGCCCTACGATTCCGGTCGTTCCCTTGATCACGGGGGCGTCCAGATCCGGCTGGCAGGCTCCCATCATCGGCCCGCCCAATACAATTTCCGCCGCGTCTTCGGTCAGGCCACCGCAGAAAGCGAGCACGTCACGAAGCTTCGTACCCACCGGCACGATCAGGTTGGCCGGGTTGCGAACGGCTGGCCCCGTCACGCTGACCACTCGCTCGATGAGCGGGTAGCCGGTCTCGAACACCTCGGCGATGGCGGCGATCGAACCGACGTTCTGAACGACCGTGCCCACGTGGGCGGGCAGCTTCCCGGACGGGACCTCCCGCCCGGTCACCGTCTGGATCAACATCTTCTCGGCACCCTGGGGATACTTCA
>JARFPW010000312.1 GCA_029288095.1 Gemmatimonadota bacterium | reverse complement strand
GTTCCAAGCAGCTTGACGATTTCTCCCCCACCCTTCCGAGTGCGCTCGACGAGCGCCTCTATACGATCTGCCGCCAACATCTGTGTGAGCGGGATTCCACCGACCGATACGGTGCTCACGAGCGGTACCATGCTGTCCCCGTGGCCCCCGAGCACCAGCGCCTGGACATCTTCGACGCTGACGCCGAGTTCCAGAGCGATGAAGCTTCTGAATCGCGCCGTATCCAGCACGCCGGCCATGCCGATCACGCGCTGCCTCGGAAAGCCGGTCGTCTGCATGGCAACCCACGCCATCACGTCCAGGGGGTTCGTCACCATGATGATGATCGCGTCCGGACTGTGGGCAGCGATCTCACCGGCCACGCTCGTGATGATCTTGGCGTTCTTCATCACCAGGTCATCCCGGCTCATGCCAGGTTTCCGGGCCAGTCCCGCCGTCACGACGTAGATCCCGGATCCGGCCGTAGGTCCGTAGTCCTGGGATCCCGTCACGACCGTGTCGAAACCTTCCACAGGGGCCGACTCCCACTGGTCCAGGGCCTTCCCCTGGGCAACGCCTTCGAGGATATCGACGAGGACGACTTCGTTCGCGAGCTCCCGCTCGGCAATTCTCTGGGCCGTGGTCGCGCCTACATGGCCCGCTCCGACAACCGTTATTTTGTTCACGGATCTTCACCTTAGTACAGGACTGGTCTACTTCTGGAGAGTGTCCGGCGAGCGGACAGAAGAAAGCTACGGAGTGGTCACGGCGGCGCAAGCAGGTGCGCCGCGGCGTTCAGTTGCGGCGGTCCACGCGGAGCGCCGCCTCATGAGCGATGGCCTCGAGAGCCCGGTCCCAGCGCTCGGGACTGGTCCGCTCGACGAGGGCGTCCAGCAGATCCAGGATGAGTACCGCTTCGGCCCTCGTGATTCCGGCATCGGAGTCGCCCGAGTCGAGATTGGCGCGAAGTTCCGCGAGCTTCTCGCGTCCTTCCTGATAAAGCACTCGATCTTCGTAGGTCACTGTGGATCCGTTCATTTCAGTTTGGGTCGGCTTCAACCTCCGACCTGGCTCAACGCCGATAACCCTCCACTCCCACTCGCAGTTCCAATACGAAGGAAGTGACGCTCAGGTTTTCCGGCCAACGCCTCTGCCACCGCAGCTGTGACACTCCCGGTCTCCCGCAGCGGGCCTTTCAGGTCCACTTCGTGTGTCCCGAACAGGCAGGTACGCAGCCGGCCGTCGGCGGTGAGCCGCATTCGGTTGCATTTGTTGCAATAGTTGTGCGAGAGCGGTGTGATGACGCCGACCGTGCCGCGCGCGTCCGGCAGTCGGAAGTACGTGGCCGGTCCGTTTCCAACCGGGCCCTCCACCGGCTCCAGGTCGGCCTGCGCGTGCAACCGGCCGAGAAGCTCATCGGCGCTAATGAATCGGTCCGACAGGAACAGGTTGTCCTCAGTCGGCATGAGCTCGATGAAGCGCACATGCCAGGGCCGCTCACGTGTAAGCGCCGCGAAGTCCTCCAGTTCGTCATCGTTGAAGCCTCGCATGACGACGACGTTGATTTTCAGCGGGCTGAATCCGGCGCGCTCGGCGGCGGCGATACCCACCATCGTAGCGTCGAAGAAGCGATCCGGACGCCGCCCGAGTTCGGCGAATCTCTCCCGGCGTAGCGTGTCCAGGCTGATGTTCAGCCGGTCTACGCCCGCCGCCCGCAAGTCCTCGGCGAATCCGTCGAGAAGAACCGCGTTTGTGGACAGCGAGATTTCCTCGATCGCCTCCACGCCACGGATGAGACTCACCAGGTCGGGCAAATCCTTCCGCACGAGAGGCTCGCCTCCCGTCAGGCGAACCCGGCGCAGGCCAAGCCCCGCCATCTGACTCACGACTTCCGCAATTTCCTCGTACGAGAGCAGGTCAGCACGTGGAATCCAGGGCAGCCCCTCGACCGGCATGCAGTACGCACACCTGAGGTTGCACTTGTCCGTAACTGAGATCCTCAGATAGTCGATGCTTCGACCGAACTGATCCTTCACGCTTCGGACCCCGGCGGCACCGGAGGGGCGCCGTCCAGCCAGCGTCGCGACCCGTCTTCGTACTCCTCCTGCTTCCACACAGGCAGTTCGGCCTTCACGGTCTCGATTGCGAACCGCGCCGCATCGAACGCCGCGCTCCTGTGAGCCGCCGCAACGGACACCACGACTGCGACTTCGCCGACAGCCAGCGTCCCGATCCGATGCTCCAGAGAAACCGAGGCTACCGCGAACTCGTCCTTCGTCCTTCCCTCGATGTCGGCGAGCACCTCCTCAGCCATCTCCCGGTACGCGTCATAATGCAGTCGAACAACGCGCCGCCCTTCGTTGTGGTCTCGTACGCGACCTTCGAAGGTGACCACCGCGCCGACGCCCGGTACACCTTCATGCCACTGACCGGCCGAAGGAATCGGCGCTTCGCTGAGCCCCGCGCGCCCGCCCCGGATGGTCAACCCCCCGCTGCGGCAGGAATCAGTGCCAGCTCGTCGGACGGACTCAGAATCTGTCCTTTCTCCGCATGCCGCCGGTTCAGCGCGATGGCAGGGAGCGGCGGGAGTTGCCCCGGCGCTCGTTTGTGCAGGCGA
>JARFPW010000273.1 GCA_029288095.1 Gemmatimonadota bacterium | reverse complement strand
GCCCTGGCCTTCACGCTCGACGCCATCCTGAATCCGCCCCACCGCGTGCACCTCGCCGCCGCGGGAGCGGCGCTCGGCCTGCTCGCCGTCGGGATGAGCCGCTTCCCGGGCACAGCCGTGCCTCAGCTCACCCTGATGACCGGGTTGGCCCTGGCGGCGACGGCTCCGTTCCTGTTTCTGATCAGGGCTTCGGGAGTGCCGCGCACCGTCTCTGATGCAGGCGGAGATCCGCTGCGCGGAAGTCGCGTCCGGTCGGCACAGTGGTTGGGCCTGGTGGCGCTGGTGGCGTCCGTCCTGGTCGAGGGGCGGGCGGGTCTCGCCGCACTGTCCCCCGTGTGGGCCGCGCTCGTGGGTGCCGGGGTCTACTTCTCGATTGGCGCCCCGACCAGGTTCCCCCATTCGGTCCACGATCCGTCGTAGTTGCGGACGCGCGCGAAACCGAGCAGGTGGGTGAGCACAAACCACGTGTGACTCGATCGCTCGCCGATGCGGCAGTAGGCGATCACTTCCTCGTCCGGCTCCAGGCCGATCTCATCCAGATAGATGGCGCGAAGCTCGTTGGCCGACTTGAAAGTGCCGTCGTCATTGGCCGCGCGCTTCCACGGGACACTGGCCGCCCCGGGGATGTGCCCACCGCGCAGCGCTCCTTCCTGCGGATAGTCGGGCATATGGAGGAGCTCGCCCCGGTACTCCTGCGGTGAGCGAACGTCCACCAGGCGGCCGCCGCGATCGTAGTGCCTGAACACCTGGTCGCGGAAAGCACGCACAGGTCCGTCGTCACGCTTCACGATCGGGTACCTCGTCGGCTCGCGCCCCGGCGCGTCGGTTGTCATCGGCCGGCCTTCGGCCACCCACTTCTGACGTCCCCCGTCCATCAGCCGGATGTCAGGGTGGCCGAACAGGGTGAACACCCACAGCGCGTATGCGGCCCACCAGTTGAAATTGTCTCCGTAGAACACGACCGTGTGATCGCGCGCAATTCCCTTGCGAGACAACAGTTCGGCGAATCGTTCCGGGGACAGGTAGTCTCGCACCAGGGGGTCGTTGAGGTCGGCGTGCCAGTCGATCTTGACCGCGCCAGGCACATGTCCGGTGTCGTACAGCAGCACGTCTTCGTCGGACTCGACGATCACGATGCTCGGGTCATCGAGTCGCTCCGCGACCCAGTCGCACGAGACGAGCCTCTCCGGATGAGCGAACTGCTGGAATCGGGGCGATAGATCCTGACCGGCCGGCATGGCGTACTCCTGTGTTCTCGTGGCACCGTTGCAGTGTGGGTGTCGTTGGAGCAAAGATAACGCATCGCTCACACCCGGGTTCAGACGAGAGGTCAATGGCGGAGAAACTGCAGATGATCGTCGATCAGTTTGCCGCTGCACCAAAGGAGCTGCGCGTCCAGGCACTGCTCGATTACTCGCGACGCGTACCCCCGTTGCCGCAGGAGCTGGCGGACGACCGGGATCGGCTGGAGCGGGTACACGAATGCCAGACGCCGTTCTTCCTGGCGACCGAGATCGATGGCGAAGGCCGGATCCACCTGTACTTCGACTGTCCGCCCGAAGCTCCCACCGTGCGGGGCTTCGCGGGCATTCTGCGCGAGGGCCTCGAAGGCGAGCCATGGGAGGAAGTGCTGGCCGTTCCGCCGGATTTCTATGCCGGTATGGGGCTTCAGGAAGTGGTGTCGGCTCTCAGGCTTCGCGGCATGGGCGCCATCCTGGCGCGCCTCAAACGGCAGATACGAGAGAGCACGGACTCGGGGGGAAGAGCATGAGCACAGGACGGAAGGCACTCATCGGCCTGGCCGTACTGGTCCTCGGCATCCAGCTCGTGCCGGTTCCACGGGAGAATCCGCCGGTCGTGGCGCCTGTCAGTGTCCCCGACGACGTGCAGACCGTGCTGGAGAACTCCTGCTACGATTGCCATTCCAACCTGACCGAATGGCCGTGGTACAGCCGCGTAGCCCCTGCATCGTGGCTCGTGTATCGGGATGTGAAGAAGGGCAGGGACGAGCTGAACTTCTCCGAGTGGGGCGACTATTCCGAGCGCCGCCGAAACCGCAAACTCGAAGAAGTCGAAGAGCTCGTCACGGACAAGAAGATGCCGCTCAAGATCTACCTGCCGCTTCACCCGGAGGCGAGGCTCTCGGTGGCAGACATGGAGACCCTCATCGACTGGTCCCGGTCCGCACGCGCGTCGGGCGAATCGCCCCCGGCGGAATGATGCCGCGGGGGGCCTCCTAGTCGCGCTTGGCGCTCAGCCTCGCGTCGATGCTGTGTGGTCCCGCCCCCCAGGCCGCGAAGAAGAGGAACACGAACGAGTAGAGCATCGCCAGTTCGCCTCCGTTCTCCCACCACCATGGCCCTCCCCTGCCTACGTGGATCCAGAAGTAGGCGACGGCCATCTGGCCGGACAGCAGGAACGCCACCGGACGCGTGAACAAACCCAGCACGATCAGCAGCCCACCGAACGTCTCGAGTACTCCGGCCACGCCGAACCGCGACATGAGCTCGGCGGCTTCTCCGCCGCCGCCAAAGCCGCCCAACCACCCGAACAGCTTGGGCAGCCCGTGCGTAATGAAAGCCAGTCCGACCGCGATGCGCAGGACCGTCCACGCCAGGTACTGGTAGCGTGCGTGTGCGCCGTTCTCCATTAGATCTCCTCGCTCGAGTTCCGCAGACCGTATCTCTCAAACATACTCTCTACGACTCGGTTCCCTCAATCCCCTCGCCGGGTCGCCCCGTGGGCCGTCGCCGACCGCTCGCGCGGCCGTCGTGCGGACGCTCGTGCCGTTGGTCACGCTACTGTAGTTTGCCGGCGATATGAAGCCGAACCAAGAGCGCTCGAGCATTCGAGAGACCGGACGAATCGCCTCACTGGCAGCCGTGGCGGTCTGCCTGGGTCTGATGCCTGCCGCGTGCCGGGTCGAGGCTCCGGAGCGCGCGGAAGCCGAGGAGCGAGCCCGCGATACCGGCTACCGTGGGATCTATCTCGCGGACGCCGGCCCCCGGCCCGATTTCGTTCTCACGGACATGCGGGGCGAGGCCTTCGATTTCCGTGCACAGACCGAAGGGCAGCTCGTCCTCCTGTTCTTCGGCTACACGTTCTGTCCGGACGTGTGCCCGGTGCACATGGCGAGCCTCGCGGCGGCCAGGCGTGGGCTGAGTGTGGACGAACAGCGCCGCATGCGGGTGATCTTCGTAACCGCGGACCCGCGGCGGGACACTCCCGAGCGTCTTCGAGAGTGGCTCGGGAACTTCGACGAGGACTTCGTGGGCCTCCGGGGAAGCGAAGCCGAGGTCGACAATATCATGCTGACGCTCGGCCTTCCGGCGGCGATTCGGGACACGTCGGCCGGTCCCGATTACACGGTGGGGCACGCATCGCAGGTGATCGCATTTCCCCCTGGTGATGGGCAGCGCGTGATCTACCCGTTCGGGACGCGACAGGCCGATTGGAAGCACGATCTTCCGCGCCTGCTGAACCCGTGAACGGCCTGCAGTGGTGGTGCTCCGCCCAAACCGCGGCCTGGAGTTGGGCTCCGCGGCCGTTTCCGGGCGTGTGGTTGCTCGTGGCCCTCCTGGCCGGCCTGTACTGGGCGCTTCGAAGAGCTGCCGGCGAAGCCGCGCCCGGGTATGGAGGATCGGCGGATCGCAGAAGAAGATGGGCATGGCTCGGCGGAGTCCTCGCCCTGTGGATTGCCCTCGACTGGCCGGTGGGTGCCCTGGCGGGATATCTGGCGTCGGCCCACATGCTCCAGTACCTGCTGACGGCCCTGGTGGCCCCGCCACTGCTCCTGCTCGGGGTGCCGGACGGCGCATGGCGGCGCCTGTCTTCCCGATCCGGCGCAATGCGCGTCCTGCGTTTCCTTACGCACCCGCTGGTCGCTCTCGCCATCTTCCAGTTGATCCTGCTATACACGCACCTGCCGTCGGTGGTGGACCGACTGATGGTGACTCCCCTCGGCTCGTTCGCGATCGACACGCTGTGGCTCGCGGGGGGACTGGTGTTCTGGTGGCCGGTGGTGTCGCCGGTGCCGGGGAGACCTCGGTTCGGATACCCGCTCAAGATGGGCTATCTGTTCCTTGCCACCGTGCTGAACACGATGCCGTACGCATTCCTGACGTTCGGGGAGCTGCCGTTCTACGGCATCTACGAGCTGGCGCCGCCGGTTGGACTGCTCGGGGCCCGCG
>JARFPW010000249.1 GCA_029288095.1 Gemmatimonadota bacterium | reverse complement strand
CGATCAAGGCGATCTGTGACCGGGCCGGTGTCCGGGCGGGCAGCTTCTACAACCTGTTCGCATCCAAGGAAGAGGCCATCCTCACAGCAGTACGCCAGGCGATCACTGCGGTCGATCCGGATCCATCGGGAGCCGGCGCTGAACAAGTCGAAGACCTGATCGAGGCATACATTCAGTTCGTCACGAATGAACCCTTGCTCGCCCGCGTCTACCTGCGTATGGCGGTCGGCGGGTTCGTCGAACGTGGAGGAGATGATCTCCGCGTCGACGTGTTCCTCCATGTCCGTGACCTCCTCGGGCCGCTCGTCGATGAGCAGGACGATGACGTAGACATCCGGTGAGTTCTCGCGGATCGCGTTAGCCATCTTCTGGAGCAGGATCGTCTTGCCGGCCTTCGGCGGAGAGACGATCAGCATACGCTGTCCCTTACCAACAGGTGCCATCAGGTCGAGCACCCGCATGGATACATCACCGTCGCCGACTTCCAGCCGGAGGCGATCCTCGGGGTAACGGGGGCGCAGGTTATCGAACGCGATCCGATGCTTCGCCGCCTCCGGGTCATCGTTGTTGACTTCCTCTACCTTCAGCAGCGCCAGGTAGCGCTCGCCTTCCTTCGGAGGCCGCACCTGGCCCATGATCGTGTCGCCCGTCCGAAGGTCGAAGCGCTTGATCTGGGAGGGCGAGACGTAGATGTCGTCCGGTCCGTAGAGGTAGGTCCAGTCCTGGCTGCGCAGAAACCCGTAGCCTTCGGGCAGGATCTCCAGGACCCCTTCGCCCCGAAGCACGACCTGCGAGTCGAGCAGGTTCTGCTCGATCCGGAAGATGAGGTCCTGCTTCCGCATGCCCGAGAAGTTGTTGATCTTCAGCTCTTCGGCCATGCCGTGCAGCTCAGCCACGGATTTGGATTTCAGTTCGGCAATGTCCACGAGAGGTTGCTCCGTCGTTCAACCTGCCACCGGCGAACGGGGTTTCGGTGTTGCAGAAAATCACGGCTTTAGGGTAGAAAATCGGTTGGCCCCGAAAGCATACCCGATCCACCCGGAACGGTCAAGATCGCGGGGCGGCCCTGGCATCTATACGTTGGGCGCCCTCGATCGGTTCCAGCAGGCTTCTGACAGGAGACGACATGGCCAGGCACAATAGGGAAGCTCGTGGAACGGATCAGCGCGGCGTGGTGTGGAACATCGGCTATCAGCCGGACTGGCTCAGCCGGGTCAAGGTCTCCCGGCCGCTTCCGGCAGGTCGGCGGCGCTCGAGTCTGAGCATCTTCCGAAACCCCAAACGACGGGCCGAGGCGCCCCCGGGTAAGGTCGTCCGGACGGACATCCGGGCCCTGGACGGCACGGCCCAATTCAGGGTGTCGATCGAGGACCCCGAGAGCATCGTCGATTCGATCGTGGTCGTCGCACGCCAGCGTCGCGGCAAGCGATGGGAAAAGGTGAAGTTCATCCTGGAAGCAAGGTTGCCCCCGCCGCGCCGCTAGGGCGGCCCGCTCAGAACAGCCGGAACCGAAGCCAGCGAAGAGGTCGCGCCGCGAGCTCCGACTGCAGGCTGTCGAGCTGCGCCCTCGTTCGCTCCGATTGAAGCTGCAACTCTCCATCATAGAGCAGGCGGCCGGTGGAGCCTCGGGCGGCGAGCATGTGTTCGTCCAGCCGGCGGATTCGTTCGGTGAGCCGTGTGAGCGCCTCCGACACAGGGTCCAGCACCGCCGTACGGTCATGCGCCAGTCCGGAAATCGTCGCCATCGACTCGGCGAGTGCTCGCGCAGGCAACGCCGGGTCCTGTCGGTCGGACCGGACCTCTGTTCGCTCGGACAGGCGGCCACGAACGAGAGCGGTGCGGCGCTGGATGCCTGCCAGTTTCTCTACGACGCCGGGATCCCGGCGCAGTAGTGGCAGCGTGCCCAATCCGGTGTCGAGCTCTGCAGCAAGGCGGGCCCGTTCACGGATCAACTCCTCCAACGCGACGCGTCCCGAATCGGCGAACGCGCGAAACGTGTCCATGTCAGGCCCCCGTGTCACGACGAGCGTGTCGCGAAAATCGTACGGTCGAGCAGCCGGCGAACCGGGCCGAACTTTCACGACGGGCGGCGACAGGAGGGACGAACGGCCGATCCGGACCACGGCGTCGCTACGGATTGCGGTTGCGGCCTCACGCCGGAGGATCACACGGAGGGCTACCAGACCCGGATCCGTCGTGCCGGAGCCGACGAAGTCAATCGACTGGACTCGGCCCGCAGGCTTGCCAGCGACCCAGACGTCGGCCCCCGTCACGAGGCCGCCGATCTCCTGAGCGAGAACCACTACCGTCGGCCCTTCCAGGAAACCTCGCCGCAGGGTGTCGAGCCAGAAGACGCCGACCGCGAGCAAACCGAGCATGGCCATCACGCCGAGCCCGGGGACTACCTCCCGCCAGTTCTGTGGCCTCCTGGTGTCCATGTCGCACGATACCCGGCGCCAGTTCCTTCGTCCATCCGAGGCGCCGATAGCACTGCGGGTCTGCTTTACGCCGGTCGGGCGCTCCCCTAAGCTTGGCGAATGAGGCTAACCTCCGTGCTGGCCTGGATCGGTCGACAGGCGACGAGCCTGGTCGCGCTGGTCGGACGCGCTGCCCAGTTCATCTGGTCCATACTCGCGGCGATCGGCGATGTACGTACGTGGGTCCCGCTCACTGCCGTGCAGGTTCGGCGCGTGGGTGTCGATTCGATTCCCGTGGCCGTGTTCATCGCGCTGTTTACCGGCATCGTCCTTGCGCTTCAGAGCTCCTATACGTTTACCGGTATCGTGCCCCTGTACTTCGTCGGCGTATTGGTCGGGAAATCGATCATGCTCGAATTGGGCCCCGTGCTGACCGGTCTGGTGCTGGCCGGACGGGTGGGGGCGAACATCGCGGCGGAGATCGGCACGATGCGTGTGACCGAGCAGATCGACGCGCTCGAAATGATGGCGTGGAATCCGGTCTCTTACCTTGTCGTGCCCCGCGTGGCAGCCGGGATCCTCGCTTTTCCGATCATTGTGGCACTGGCACTTGTGGCCGGGATTGGTGCGGGTTGGCTGACCAGCATCAGCCTGCTGGATCTCTCGACACAGGAGTTCGTCCGCGGACTGAGAATGTTCTACGAACCATTCGATCTCTCGTATCCACTGATCAAGGCCGCCAGCTTCGGCGCGATCGTAGCTGCCGTTGGAGCGCTACACGGATACCATACGCGAGGAGGCGCTGCCGGGGTGGGCCGGGCCGCTACGCGCGCCGTGGTCATGTCCTGCATGCTCATCCTCGTATTTGACGCCCTGTGGGCCGTGATCTTGCTCTGATGATCCGGTTGACCGGAGTATCCAAGGGATTCGGTGGCACGAGCGTCCTCACCGGACTCGATCTCGAGGTGCCGACTGGCACCACGCTGGCCGTGATCGGGCGCTCCGGAACGGGGAAGTCCGTCCTGTTGAAATGCGTGGCGCGCCTTCTTTACGCGGACGCGGGCTTCGTCATGGTCGGTGGGGAAGACGTGGGACAGGCCGACCCGCGAGCGCTCCGCCGCATTCGGAGCCGGATGGGATACGTTTTTCAGTTCGCTGCGCTGTTCGACTCGATGACGATCGGGGAAAATGTCGAAGCTCCGCTACGTCGGGAGGGCGTTCCGCCCACCGAGGCCAGACGCAGGGCGGAGGCCGTCCTCGAGCGCGTCGGTCTCGGTGGGTCTGCCGACAGTCTTCCCGCCGAGTTGTCCGGTGGGATGCGCAAGCGGGCTGGGATTGCTCGCGCCGTCGTCGCAGAGCCCGATTATCTGTTGTACGACGAGCCGACGACGGGTCTGGACCCGGTCACGACGGCCGTGATCGACGAGCTGATGGTCGGTCTGAAGCGGGATCTAGGAGCGACCGGAATCGTCGTGACACATGACATTCGCAGCGCTCTCCGAGTGGCGGACTCGGTCGCCCTCCTGCACGAAGGGCGGTTGCACACGGAAGGCACACCGCAGGAGATCCGGGATTCGACAGATCCTCTCGTGCGGGCATTCGTAGAAGGCAAGTCTGAGCTATGGCCGGAGCACTCCGGCCCCGGGAGGTGACGTGGCGCGAAGAAACGAGGTCGTCACCGGTGTCTTCGTCCTGATTGGATTGGCGGTCATCATCGGCGCCGCGATCTGGCTGTCGGGCGGCAGGTGGGGCTCACAGGGGACTGTGGTCACAGCCCGATTCCGGGCCGTGGGTCAGCTTCGTCCCGGCAATCCGGTAAGCTTCCGCGGTGTGACGATCGGCGCTGTCGAGAGAGTTCGCCTCGTGGAGGATGGGACGGTGGCGGTGGACATGCGCCTGCGGCCGTCGAGTCCCATCCCGGAGGATCCAGTGGCGCTGCTGCAGGCCAGCTCGTTGTTCGGCGACTGGCAGGCGGCTCTCTATCCCGCCGCCGAGCGACCCGACATCGCCAGTGACACGATTGGCCTGGCTCCGGGGGTGATTCCGGGACGCAGCCTGGCGGAGTTTTCGGAGCTGAGCGAACACACGTCAGAGATCGCCGCCAACCTGCGCGGGATCACGGAACGCCTTGAGATCGCCTTGAGCGATCAGTCGGCGGCGGAGGTGAGCGATGCGATCCGCAACGTGAACCTCGCTACAGAGGAACTGCTCGGATTGTTGCGGGACCAGCGAGCGGCACTCGATCGACTGGCGGGTGACGTGCAGGATGCGGGCGGGACGATTCGGGATGCCTCGAGCGCCCTTCAGGGGACGCTGAGCCGGCTCGACTCCGCCACGGCCGGTGGGCGCCTCGACCGGATGTTCGCGAGTGCGGAGACGAGCGCAGCGAATCTCGAGGCAGTTACCGCGGAGTGGAGAGACGCCGGTCGGCGACTCAATGCGACGTTGAGTCGGGCAGACAGCACACTCACCGAGGCTGGAGACGCCCTGGCTCGTATGAACCGTGGCGAGGGAACGATCGGCCGGCTCACCTCCGACGAGGTGCTGTACGAGAACACCGCCGCCACCCTGGAGGAACTCAGGGCCCTGCTCGACGATCTCAAAACGAATCCAGGCAAGTACTTTCACTTTTCGGTCTTCTAGCCCGAATGACGTGGCCGTGCTGCCGTGCCGAAAGTGTCACAATCTCGGTTCCCCAATCGCGTCTTCCGCGTAGTTATCTACGAGTCGCCGGTACTGGACCGACGGCTGGCTCTGACGCGGAGGACACATGTGAGCAGATCGGTGAACCGAGTCATTCTGGTAGGCAACGCCGGAGCGGACCCAGACGTACGTCGCACCCCATCCGGAACCGCGGTAGCACACTTGTCGCTGGCGACGAATCGTCGCTACCAGGCCAACGGAGAGGTGCAGGAGCGGACCGATTGGCATCGCCTGACGTTCTGGGGTGGGGCCGCGGAAACGGTCGAGCGCTATGTGCGCCGAGGCAACCGCCTGTACGTCGAGGGCAGAATCGAGTACGGGTCGTATGAACGGGAAGGCCAGTCAGTTCCGACGACCGACGTCGTAGTGCAGGAGTTCGTCTTCCTTGATGGATCCGCCGAGGAGACCTGCGCGGCCGACGGGGAAGCCGAGACTTCCGACATCGAGGAAGCCGCCCCCGTGTGACCCTGGCGTTGCCGGTTTCGACAAGGGAAACCAAGTTCTGGTTTTCCCACACACGGGGGCGGCGTTTGCATGGACCCTAAGACTGCCCGGCGTGGCGAGAGCGGCGGAGTCAAGCCTCAAGAACGGCCGCAGCCCGTGCGATTGGCCTCGGCGCGCCCGCTCCGGGTATTGGTTTCCGGCGCCGATGGGTTCCTCGGCAGCCACCTGGTGCCCAGGTTGACCGGGCGAGGCCACCTCATCCGCGCGACGTGGATGGACGTGGACGGCCCCGGACGTCGCGCGTCTCCGGGCGTGGATTGGCGGGAAGTTGACCTGACCCGGCGTGAACTGGTCGACGGGTTGGCCGAGGGTTGCGACGTGGTGGTGCATTTGGCCGGGTTGTTCTCCCGTGCCGGCGGCCAGACGCTGGCGAGGATCCATGGCACGGGGACTCGACACCTGCTGGATGAGGCTGGACGGGCTGGAGTGGATCGCTTCGTCTACGTGAGCGTCCTTGGGGCGCGCCCGGGGGCGGACGATTATTTCGGTACGAAATTCGACGCGGAGACTGCCGTGCTGACATCCCGCCTACCGAGCGTCATTCTGCGTCCATCCGTGATCTACGGGCCGGACGACAGGTTTACCAGCACCATCGTTCGGCTGCTTAAGACGCTACCGGTATTCCCGATGGTGGGGGGCGGGCGGTTCGAGGTGCAGCCCCTCGCTGTCGAGGACATGACTGACGCGCTTACGCAATGTGTGGAGCGCCAGGATCTTGACGGCAGACAGTTCGAACTCGCGGGTCCCGACCGCCTCGAGTTCAGAGAAATC
>JARFPW010000202.1 GCA_029288095.1 Gemmatimonadota bacterium | reverse complement strand
GACTTGGCTTTTGAGGACTTCGACGCTTTGCCACGCTGTTTCATGTTACCAACCGCCTTGAATGGTCGAGTTCTCCGCCCCTTCCACTTGCCAGGGTCGGTTCCGCACAGCCGGTCCGATTGCGTCCGACAGCGCAAGATGGCTGCCACCGCTCCGGCCACGCACTATAATTAGATAAGCGACTGTCTTGCAATCGGTTACCGATATGTGCCGTTGTCCGGAGATTCGCGTCAGGAATAACAAACCTGGCCGTGCCGGTAATTTCGTCTCGACCGAACGTGATCGAGATAACTTGCCCGGACCCCTCCAGCAACGTTTGTGGCGTCAACTCGCCCGCTCGCGATGGATCTCGCGTGCCATGGCATGTGCCGCCTCGGCCAGAGCCTCCTCTACCAGCAACAGCGCTTGTTCGAGGACCTGGTCGACTTGCTGCTCGGACTCCAGGGTCATCGCCGCACGCTCGGCTTCATCGACGATCTCATCGACGCGATACTTCACGTCACACTTGATAGCCTGAAGCAGGGCCTCGGTTGTCGCGCTGTACTGCATGTGCTCCCACCCTTCTCGTTCGACCTGGTGGCCGTCGTCGGTCCAGCGGGACGTATGCACCCATGTGATGAGGCAAGCCGGCTGCCAGCGAAGCGAGACATAGTGAGCGGCCCATTAAATCGTTGTCGCAATTCGTGTTACCGTTCCATTGAACGGCAGGCATGGTATGCAGTGACCGGGAAGATCCTTGCCGACCGCATGGCAAAACACTTCGACCCCTGTGAAAACGCGCCCGGCCAGGGCGGGTTGAAGCAGCATTGATATCGATGCGGATGCTGGACCATGAATCGAGCCGTTTCGACAGGCTTTTGGAACCGCGGATCCGTCCTCCCGCTGGCGCTCATCGTGCTGACCCTGCTGGCGATCGTCGGATTCGCGGGCTTTGAGGCGGCTCGGTTCGGAAGCATGGCAGCGCGCGGACAGTTGTACGCCGCGGCGGCACTGCATGCCGCCGACACCGGGCTTGCGACTCACCTGGCGGGGACCGGTGCCCCGACCGGTGGCTTTTGGCTTCGAGCGTCCTGGGGAGAAGCCTACGTGTCGGCGGTACCCGTCCTCATGCTGGCTGATTCATCGATCATCGTGCGGGTGGAGTCTCGCGGATTCGCTCCGGCGGAGAGCGGCGCCGTCGGCCGTCGCACTCTGGAACAACTCGCCCGGATTGCGCCGGACGGCTCGCGCACTCCGATGCGTGGGTCCTGGAGGGAGAAATTGTAGCTCCGCCGGGTCAGACCCGTGGCAGGTGGTCAACCAGCAGCTGCACGAGCCCATCCGGGTTGTCGACGTGCAGCCAGTGCCCGCCGGGTAGTTCGGTCACACTAACCAGGGCGCCGTCGGCCTCGAGGCGCTCGGCCCGCGCACGGGCCTCACTCGTCATGATCGAGTCCCGCTCAGCTCGGACGAAGTGAACCTCCGTCTCACCTGCTGCTGACTCGACCGCAGACCACTGATCGGACCGAGCGAAGTCCGCGGCGAGTTCCCGCAACCCGGCAACGTCGAGCTGCCACGTCCATCGCTCGCCGTCCCGTCTCAGATTCATGGCCATCCAGCGAGCCGTCGGTTCGTCGTAGCCGCCGTCCACGATCCAATTCACGGCCTCGTCACGACTCGCGAACGCCGGCGACTGTTCCACGAGGTCCAGTACTTTCGCGCCGCTTTCCTCTCCCGATGACGGGTCTGGTGTGCTGTCGATTACCCAGGTCTGGGCCGGTGGGGGAGCCAGCCTCGTCATTGCCGCGAGCGCGACCTTCCCGCCGAAGCTATGCCCCAACAGGACCGTCGGGTGGTCTCGAAGATCGGGGAGGCTCCACAGGCGGCGTACGTCATCCGCGCACGCATCGATGTCGTGCGGGCCGGGCCTGCTGCGTGAGTCGCCGTGAAGCCGCAGATCGACGAGCAGCACCTGCCAGTCATGACGCCGGTCGACCAGTCGCCGCGCGATGGCTGACCAGTTGCTGCCGGATCCCAGGAATCCGTGCAGCACGTACAGTACGCCGCCGCTCTCCTCACCGACGATTCTGTGGGCAAGCGTGCTCACGGATGCGGCTCTCTCGGCGCCGGGCGGCGCGCCACGCGAGCGTAGCAATCGAGAGTGCCATGAACCATCATCTCGGCCGAAAACATCTCGGCACGGCTCAGGGCCTGCGCGCCCGCCCTCTCGCGCGCGGCCGGATCAGCCAGCAGGCGATCGATCTCGCGCGCGAGCGTCGCCGGATCACCGGGCTCGACCGCAGGAAACGCGTCTCCCGCCAGCTCCTTGAGCCCTCCCGCGCTCGTCGCAACGATCGGCACACCGGCAAACATCGCCTCGATGCAGGCCGTGCCCAGCCCTTCCTCCCTCGATGGCATCACGAACACGTCCAGGTCGCCGAGTGAGCGAACCGCATTGGCGACTTCGCCTGCCAGACGGAATCGATCCTCCAGGCCCGACTCGGACACGAGCGCCGCCAGCGAGTCACGCAGTGGACCGGCACCGAAAACGGCGAACCGTACGTCGCGGCGCTCGGCGGCTACGATGGCGGCCGCTCGGATGAACGTGGCGTGGTCCTTGTGTGGAACCAGGGCTCCGACAGCAGCCACGAGCGCCTGACCGGGAGGGGCTCCGGCGGCGGCGCGCAGCACGCCCGTCGACCGCGGCTCGAGGTCTGACGGATCGATGCCACTGCGCACGACCTCGATTCGAGACCGCTCGATCCCCTGGCGTACGAGGATGTCACGGATATAGGCGGAGACGGCAATGATTCGCTCGGCCCGGCGCCAGATACCCGGACGACGGGTCAGAAAATCGACGCGGCGGGACGCCACGAGTGCGGGGGGCCGACCCACCATGGCCCTGGCCAGCAGGGCCAGTTGTACGGCATGGCTGTCGTGGGCGTGCACGACGTCCCACGGCTCGCTAAAAGCCCGCACGAGGCCCCGGAAAGCGGCTGGATCAGCGGCGGCTCGCCAGCGCACCGACCTGACATCTACCCCTGACGCTGCGGCGACCCCGGCGAGCCTCGATCCGCGGTTGGCGACCAGAGCCTGATGCACGTGCGGCCGACGGATGAGCCCGGCCATCAGGGTCCGCACCTGATTCTGCCCGCCACGATACTCCCGGGCAGAGTCGATGTGCAGGACGCGGAAGGGTTGTTTGGACATTGGCGTGAACTTACCGGCATCGCTTGCCGCCGGGAACGGCGGTTCGTCTGTTGGAACCATGGAAGAACGTCCCGACCACTTCCGGACGCCGATCTGGCTTTGGGGTCCGCACGGGCAGACGGTCGTCGGACGGGCGGTTCGCTCCGCCTGTCGCTTCTCCTATGCTCGCCGGCGCGTCGAGACTCCGGATGGCGACTTTCTCGACCTCGACGGTGTGGCTGCACCGGTCAATGGGCCAATCGTTCTCATCCTGCACGGGCTCGAGGGAAGTTCCCGGTCGGGGTACATGGCGCAAACCTGTTCCCTTCTCGCTGCCCGCGGGGCCTGGCCCGTGGCTCTCAACTTCCGGTCGTGCAGCGGCGAGCCCAACCGGCTCTTGAGATCCTATCATTCAGGTGAGACGACCGACCTGGGATTCGTTGTCGACCTGCTGCGCAGGGAGAATCCGGGCGTGCCGATCGGAGCCATCGGATTCTCACTCGGGGGTAACGCGCTCCTCTGCTATCTGGAAGAATCGGGACCGGGAACCGTCGATGCCGCGGTGGCCGTTTCCGTGCCGTTTGACCTGGCCACCAGTGCGCGCAAGTTGGAGCAAGGCATGGGTCGAGTGTACACGACGCACTTCCTGCGATCGATCAAGGACAAGATCAGAGAGAAGGCGGATCGAATTCCGGACGCCGCACGGCTGGCTCCAACCGCGCTGAGGGCTCGCACCATGCGCGGGATCGACGATGCCTGGACGGCGCCCGTTCATGGTTACGCCGATGCCGCTCACTACTATGCCGCGTGCAGCTCGGCGAGCCGGCTGGAGGGCATTCGAACGCCCACGCTGCTTCTCCAGGCCGAAGACGATCCATTCCTGCCGACGGAAACGCTTGACCGCATCCGGCGTTTCCGGAACCCGTCGGTCGCCTGCGGGTTCACACGGCGTGGAGGACACCTCGGATATCTCGGTGCGCGGTCGACCAACCGATTATGGGCCGAAGCCCAGGCTACGGGGTGGCTGATGGACAGACTGGCGTGCGACACGGAGGACTGATCGAGTGAAATCTTCGTTGGCGCGAATGCGCTGGCTCCTACCGGTACTACTAGTGTTGCCGGCGGGCAGTTGCGCGACTGATGCCCCCGGCGCGACCAATCCGGGCCCTGATCCGGATCCGGCAGGGCTGGACGTGGTCCTCACGCAGGTCGTGGGTGGTCTCCAGAGGCCGGTCCATCTCACGGCCCCCGACGGTGACGACCGGTTGTTCATCGTTGAGAAGACGGGTCGCATCCGCATCGTCGAGCAGGGGCTGCTCCTCGCGACGCCGTTTCTCGACCTCAGCAGCTCGGTGTCCGGTGGTAACGAACAGGGGCTTCTGAGCCTGGCCTTTCATCCAGACTTTGGGTCCAACGGGCAGTTCTTCGTGAACTACACGGACACGGGCGGCTCGACCCGGGTCGAGCGATACGAAATGACCTCGGATCCGAACATTGCGGACCCGACCACGGGTCAGTTGATCATGATGATCCCTCAGCCGTTCTCCAATCATAACGGCGGACACATCCTGTTCGGTCCTGACGGCATGCTATACGTGGCCTCGGGCGACGGCGGTGGGTCAGGTGATCCCCAGGGTAACGGTCAGAACCGGACGACCAGGCTCGGTGCTGTTCTGCGAGTCGACGTGGACGGTGGTTCGCCGTTCGCCATCCCCCCGGACAATCCTTACGTCGGACAGGGCACGTTTCTGCCGGAGATCTGGCTGTGGGGCCTGCGTAATCCCTGGCGAATCGCCTTTGATCCGGTCAGCGGCGACCTGTACGTCGCGGACGTGGGCCAGGGCGAGTGGGAGGAAGTCACGATCGTCGGCCCGGACCGCGGGGGCGCCAATCTCGGTTGGAACGTGGTCGAGGCCAGCGAGTGCTTCGGCATCAACATTTGCGATCCGAGCGAGTTCACGCTTCCCCAGGTCGCCTACGACCATGGCGAGGGATGCTCGATTACAGGCGGCCACGTGTACCGGGGCGGAATAGAGGACCTCCGCGGCGTGTACTTCTACTCGGACTACTGCAGTGGGTGGCTGAGGTCATTCCGGTTCGCCGGCGGCCAGGCCACGGAGCATGTGCAGTGGGATGTGCCAAACGTCGGCGACGTGACGTCATTCGGCGAGGACGGAGCGGGGGAGCTCTATGTACTTACGGAGAGCGCGGTATTCAGATTGGACGAGGCGGCGCCGTGACCTTTACACCGCTCCCGCTCGCCGGTTATTTGGAGGTATCTCGATCAACCACCCCGGTGTAGGAGGTTCACCGTGACGATTTTTCTGCTCGCGCTGGCTGCGGTCGCTATCGGGACCGGCCTGGTCTACAACCGGCTCGTCCGATTACGGAATCAGAGCGAGAGCGCCTGGGCCGATATCGATGTGCAACTCAAGCGTCGATACGACCTCATACCTAACCTCGTCGAGACGGTGAAGGGGTACGCGGGCCACGAGCGCGAAACCCTCGAGGCAGTGATCGCGGCCCGCAACCGGGCGATGGGTGCCTCTGGGCCGGCTGAGCAGGCGCAGGCCGAGAACATGCTTACCGGCGCGCTGAAATCACTGTTCGCCCTGTCCGAAGCGTATCCTCAGCTGCGGGCCGTCGAGGGCTTCACCGGCTTGCAAGGCTCCCTGGAGGCTATCGAGCGCGACGTGCAAAGCGCGCGACGTTACTACAACGCGGTCGTGCGCGACTTCAACACCGCCGTCGAACAGTTTCCGTCCAATCTCGTGGCGAATGCATTTCGGTTCGTGAAGCAGGAGTTCTTCGAATTGACGGACGAGGCGGAGCGCGAGGCACCGAAGGTCGAGTTCTGAACATGCGCCGTGCCCTCGTCGTCCTGCTGCTGGCGCTACTGTCCGCGGTCGGCGGCACTACCGCTCGCCCGGCGGCGGCGAATGTCAGCGCACTCCCCGGTGCTGAGGCGCGCTCCTGGTTCATCGAAGAGTTCCGCTCAGAGGTGCGCGTACTGACCAATGGCGACGTGGTGGTGACCGAGCGCATCCGTTTCCGGTTCGACGGGTCGTACAACGGAATATACCGGGACATCCCCGTCGAGTACCGCGCGCGACTCAACCTGAATTACACGCTCCAGCTGGACGACGTTTCGGTGCAGGATGGGCAGGGGTCCGACCTGCGCTTCGAGACATCCCGGAACCGTCACTACCGCCGGATCAAGGTGTACATCCCCAACGCGCGTGACGCGGCGCGGACCGTAGTCATCCGGTATACAGTGCACAACGCGATCAAGTGGTTTGACGAGGACGACCGGGAGTGGACGGAGTTCTATTGGAATGCCACGGGGGACGAATGGCCGGTGCGGATCGACAGGTCCTCCGCCCGGATCGTTCTGCCGAGTGCCGCCACCGGCGTGAGGGCCAGGGTATTCACCGGGGGCTACCGTTCAACGGAGAGCGACGCCGACCTGACAATCGCGGGCAGCGTCGTCGAGACGAGAGCCAATCGCAGGCTCGGAATCAAGGAAGGCCTCACGGTCACGGTTGCCTGGGACACCCGAGTCGGGGGTCTGCCGGACGGGGCGTTCGTGGTCGCGCCACCGTCGACGGGCACGCTCGTCGCGCGTTGGTTCCGCAGCAACTGGCCGTTCGGTATCCCGATCCTGGTGTTCTTCGGAATGTACAGGGTCTGGACCCGGTTCGGTCGTGATCCGAAGCGGCTGTCGATAGCTCCCAGGTACGAACCGCCCGACGGCCTGACGCCCTCTGAAGCGGGGGCTCTGATTGACGGCCGACTCGATATGCGGGACGTAACGTCGATGATCGTGGACCTCGCCGTCCGCGGGTTTCTCACGATCCAGCAGGAGCCGGGCACCAAGATCCTGGGATTCAACCTGACCGGACCTTCCTACGTGTTCGAGCTGCGGCAGGGCCGGTCGGGGTGGGACGGCCTCCAGCGCCATGAGATCAAGCTGTTGGACGCGCTGTTCAACGGACGGGCCGGCGACGTCACATCGACGAGTGACCTCAAGAACAGCTTCTACAAGGATCTTCCCGGCATCCGGGACGCGTTGTGGGACGCCATGAAGCGGCGCGGATTCTACCGCAGTCGCCCGGACAGAGTTCAGCAGGGTTGGCTCGTGGGCGCCGCGGTGATCGGCGGACTCACGATTCTCCTGGGTGTCCTCGCGGCCGGCGGCCTCGGGATGTCACCGGTGACAACGATCGCGTCCGGGATTCTGAGCGCGATCATCGTCGCCGCGTTCGGCAGTGTGATGCCCGCACGAACGATGGTGGGTGCGCGGGCACAGGAGCAGGCTCTGGGGTTCGAGGATTTCCTGGAACGAGTCGAATCGGATCGTTTCAAGAAGATGATCACCGGGCCCGAGATGTTCGAGAAGTACCTCCCGTTCGCCATGGCGTTCGGCGTGGAGGAGACGTGGGCGCGCGCGTTCGCGGATATCTATCGTGACCAGCAGCCTACCTGGTATGTCGGCCACGGCGGCATGCGCTTCCATGCAGGCAGCCTCGTGGGAGACCTTTCGGGCATGGCGAACAGCACCGCTTCCGCGATGACGAGCGCTCCGCGAAGTTCCGGAGGTTCGGGGTTCAGCGGGGGTGGTGGTGGGTTCTCGGGAGGTGGATTTGGTGGCGGCGGCGGTGGAGCCTTCTGACGGTTTTCTGTCGTGAATTTACATCATTTTACTAAGGTTAAATTGCTATGAAAATTGGTGATACAGCGTTTAGTTTTTCTCTTCCAGCGGCGCCGGGCGAGATGGTTGATGTGGGTGCGCTGATTGGGTCGGGGCCGATTGTGCTGCTGTTCATCCCCTTCGCGTTCAGTTCCGTGTGCACGGAGGAGCTGTGCCGTGTCGGAGAGGAGTGGCCGGCGTGGGACCTGGCCGATGGTCATGTCTTCGGACTCGCCGCAGACAGCCCGTTCGTCACGGCGCGATGGCGCGCGGAGGAGAACATCCCCTTCCCCGTGCTGTCGGACTTCGGTCGCGAGGTCGCGGCGGAGTATGGCGTGCTGGACGAGAGCCTGCTGGGTCCCCCGGGCGTGGCCAAACGGTCCGCATTCGTGATCGACCGGGCTGGCCGAATCGCGTACCGCTGGGTCACCGATGACCCGAGCGTGCAACCGGACTATGCGGCGATCCACGCCGCCGTGGAGGCACTATGACGAGGCGACTGAGAGTTCTTGTAGGACCCACCCTGGTGGTCGTGATCGCCCTGGCAACAACGGCACGGGTCGCGGTCGCGCAGTCCTCGGCCGATGGAGACGCGGAGAGGTACGCCGCAGGCGTGGCCTGGCTGGCGGCTGACGAGCGAGACGGGCGGGGATTGGGAACAGACGGCCTGATCGAGGCGGGCAACTGGATCGCCGACAGGTTTGCAGAGGTCGGACTCGAGCCGGTGGGCAGCGACGGCTTTCTGCTCCCGTTCACGGCGAGGATCCCGAATCCGGCGGATCCGCACGCGGAAGGCACGCCGGTCGAGGCGTTCAATGTGGTTGGCCGTCTCGTCGCCGGCGCATCGGACCCGCTCCCCGGGGTCATCGTGGTCGGAGCCCACTACGACCACCTGGGAATGGGCGGCTTCGGCTCGCTTGATCCGGATGTCGAAGCGATCCACAACGGTGCCGACGACAACGCCTCGGGTACGGTCGCGGTGATAGAGGCGGCCCGGCGGCTCACGGCGCGAAGCGGAGAACTGCGGCGCGATGTCGTGTTTGTGGCGTTTTCCGCCGAAGAGCGTGGACTTCTGGGCTCCAGCGCATTCGTCCGGGCCCTTCCCGGGGGACTCCAGGCCAGCGATATCACGGCCATGTTGAACATGGATATGGTCGGTCGCCTCGAGGAGGACCGTCTCCAGGTGCTGGGAGGAGAATCCGCTGAAGAATGGAAGGACATCGTAGGGCCGCTGTGCGAGCAGCTGGCGCTGGATTGCGTCATCCAGGGTGACGGATTCGGCTCGTCCGACCATTCGTCCTTCTTCGCCGCCGGAATCCCGGTTTTGCACTTCTTCACCGGAGCGCATTCCGAGTATCACCGCCCGGAGGATGACGCCGAGTTGATCGACGCGGCCGGAGCGGTCCGAATCGTGCAACTGATCGCCGCGACCGTAGATGAGCTTGCGGGCCGGGAAACAGCGCTAACGCTGGTTGAATCGACACAACCGGCCCCGACGCGCATGCGCATGGGAGGCGCCCGGCTCGGCACGATCCCGGATTATGCCGGACCGGCAGACGGAACGCCCGGGCTCCTGCTGTCGGCGGTTCGGTCCGGAGGCCCGGCGGAACAGGGCGGATTGCAGCGCGGAGACCTGATCGTGGGCATCGACGACGTCGAGATCAGAAATGTCGAGGATTTCATGGTCGTCCTGTCGGAGGCGACGCCGGGGACGCAAGCCACGGTGCACGTGATCCGGGACGGGAAGCGACTGGAACTCGAGGTGACATACGGTGGCAAACCGTAACAGTGGGAAGAAGAACGGCAGCGGCCGTCTCGCCTCCGTACCGGGCGGCGAGATGGTCGCTCTGTCGGCATTGTACGAGAGCACGCGCGCGATCGGCATCAGCTCCACCCTCGAGGAGACGCTCGAAGCGGTTCTGACCCAGGCAGAATTGCTAATCGGTTGCGAACACTCCGCCCTGATGCTGTTCGACGAGTTTCTGCTGCGCCTCATAGGGCATCGCGGCGTATTCGCTGAAGTGCATTTTGAACTTCGCCCGTCCCTGCGTCATCGACTTGAGAGCGGTGGAGTACTGGTGAAGCTCGGCCAATGGAACCTTGGCACGCAGCTTCTGATAGTTGCCCTCCGCTTCGATTCCCTGGAT
>JARFPW010000172.1 GCA_029288095.1 Gemmatimonadota bacterium | reverse complement strand
CCCGTCAGCGACCGTCTCCAAGCCGCGCTCGGACGCCTTGAAGCGGTCTGTCCACCGCTTGCGCTTCTTGAGTGCGGTCAGCGACAGGTTGATAGCGATCCTCGTCAGGTATGTAGCCAGTGACGACTCTCCTCGAAAGCGGTCCATTGACCGGTGGAATCGGATGAACGTCTCCTGTCCGACGTCCTCGGCATCGTCGCCCGGACCCAGCATCCCGATTGCCGTTGCAGCGACAATTCCCTGATACCGGTCGACGAGCAGTGCGAATGCCCGGTCCTCCCCGCGGCGCGCTCGCTCGAGGAGCTCCTCGTCAGCCGGCGCTCCCTGCGAGGCGTAGTTCACGATACTTAGACGCTCCGCTCGACCGATTCATTCCATACTGGTGTCCAGCCACTGGTTGCCAGATCGACCCGACCATCCTGACCGAAGGTGACTCCCTCCCTCTCCAGGCGAAGTCGTTGAGTCACGATGCTGCCGCCCGGGCGCGGGCTGATCGAGCCACGCGCATTCAGTACGCGATGCCACGGCACGGTCGTCGACGCCGGCAGGGCCGCGAGGGCATACCCAACCTGCCGGGCCGCACCGGCCGATCCAGCGAGTGCCGCGACCTGGCCGTACGTGGCGACGGTCCCCCTCGGAATCCGCCGAACGACATCGTAGACGGCTTCATGTCGCACGGTGAGCTACTGCCGCTCGTCCAGCCGCCTCGTGGACGGCGGTGTCTCACGCTGCAGCCTGGCAGCGACAGTCTCCGCCTCCCGCAGTACTCGCAGGATATTGCCGCTGGTGAGCTTCCCGATATCTCCATCCGGCCAGCCCCGGCGAACGAGCTCAGTTATGAGCGCTGGATAGGTCGACACGTCCTCCAGACCCACCGGCGTGCTGCCGATCCCGTCGAAATCTGCTCCCAGACCCACGTGGTCGATTCCGGCCATGTCACGGACGTGCTCGATATGATCGGCAACGTCGCCGATCGTAGCGCTCGGACGCGGATTCTCGGTGACGAACTCCTGCACGGCTGCCCGGGCCTCGGGCGGACCGCCTCCCGCCGCGATCGCTGCTTCCCCCACACTTCTGCGCTGCACCCACCACTGGCGCAGTTGTTCGGACACGAAGCTCGGCACGAACGTGACCATCACCAGGCCACCGTTTCCGGGCATCCGTGTGAGGATGGAATCGGGCACGTTACGAACATGCTCCGTCAGCGCCCGGGCCGACGAATGTGAAAAGATCACCGGGGCCTCGGATACGTCGAGCGCATCGCTCATCGTGGCCGGCGAAACGTGCGAGAGATCGACGAGCATGCCGGTTCGGTTCATCTCGCGAACGACATCTTCACCGAACTCGGTGAGGCCATTATGCCGGGCCTCGTCGGACGCCGCGTCCGCCCACGCGAGCGTCACATTGTGGGTGAGCGTCATGTAGCGGACGCCGAGATCGTAATACACGCGCAGGGCACTGATCGAATTCTCGATCGCGTGCCCTCCCTCGAGGCCGAGCATGGACGCAATGCGCCCGTCCTTCATGGCGGCCTCGACTTCGGCGGCCGTCCCGGTCAATACGAGTTCCGGGTACTTCTGAATGAAGCGGCGGGCGATGTCCACTTGCTCGAGCTGGAGCCTCGCGAACCCGCTGTCCGAGGCCTCGCCTGGTATGTAGATCGACCAGAACTGGGCGCCCACGCCCCCGGACCGAAGCCGGTCCAGGTCAGTATGTCCTGGAGTTGGCGCGCCCAGATCGTAGGCGTCGACATCCAACGGCTCTTCGGCACGACGAATCGCCCACGCGAGATCGTTGTGACCATCGAAGACGGGATGCCGCACGAGAACGTCATGTGCACGCGCGGCGTCGGATCCGGCCTGCCCCAACGATTGCCCTCCGCAGGCCGCAATGCCTACCAGCATCAGGACTGCCTTTCGTCCCGCTCTCCGTGGATTCATAGGTGCCTTCCTGGTTTGGAGCCGTCGGTTGCTCTCAGCGAAGGTCGCATCCGCGGGTCGACCGCGCCAAGACCGGGTGCGCTTGCTAGAGTTCGGTGGATACGTTCGGATGCGTGAAGTGCAGCAGAGCCCGTGGAGTCGTGCCGGATAACGCGGTCACCGCTTCACGGTAGGTTCCCATCTGCACCCGGTAGTCGGCCGCAACCGATTCCACGCCGGCTGATTCGATGCGATGGGTCTTGAAATCGACGACCCAGGAAGTCGCGCCATCACCTGGCCGGTAGAGATCTATCGCTCCCAGACGCCAGTCGGCCGGGCCCGCGAGGTGCAGAAACCGTAGCTCCCGGTAATGCTCGTCGGATACGTACCACCGCCATTCGTCACTTCCTACAACACGGCTGATCTCGGCTTCGAGAGCCTCCCGATAGGCGGTTCCGGGCATCAGCTGCTCCTCCACACCGGGCGGCGCTTCGATGCCCGCGATCGTCTCGTCGAGTACGCCTGCCAACTCGTGAACAGACTCGATTCGCTCCAGGACACCGTGGATGAGCGTGCCCCTCAGGTGCGCCGGGATTTCGTCCGTCGAGTCAGCCGCCGGCGCGAACCGCCACGCTTCCTCCACGCCGTGCACATACCGCAACTGCCAGGCCTCACGATCATGCTCGTGCAGGCTCCTTTCGGTCGCCGAACTGAGACGTGACTGCGCCGGATGGGGTACGGGACGTGCCAGCTCGGGAAGCGGACACGCCTCGAGAGATCGGAGCCAGGTGAGCGACACTGGAACCGGGGCCAGTGACCCCTGCACGGGATCGGCTGTCCGGTACACGATCGGAGTCAGCGGTTCCGCGACAGGGGCTTCGGCGGGAGAAGCGGCTCGTGGAGAGTGCAGGAAGATATCGAGCTGACCCTTCGAGTCGTCGAAAACCTCGATCTGCCCCCCCGTGCGCGTAATCGGGTCCTCCGCCGTAGCGCTGGCCGTCGGACGATTTTCGGCGGTCGCGTCAGCCCGGTCCTCGGGTACCAGGTGCGGGTGGGTTGCCCCGGCGAGGCGGGGACCGATGTACTTCATGTAGCCCGACATCGCGTCCGGCGCCGCCACAACGATGCGGTCCCGCGCGCGCGTCAGCGCTACATACTGCAGGCGGGCTTCTTCTGCGCTGTCCGCCGCGGCCTCGCGGGCCGCGATTGCCTTGGCCCGGATTCCCCGGTCCCGGGCGCCCGGCATGAGGATCGGACCAAGGCCGGGATCCGCCACATACGTCCCGCCAAGTCGGTCCCGGCTTTCGTCGGCAGCCCGGATCAGGAATACGATCGGCCACTCGAGACCCTTCGCCGTATGGATTGTCTGCAGGGTAACGACGTCGTCGGCCGCGCTGTGCAGCGGCGCCTGCGGAATCCCCAGATCCTGCTCTCCCCATCGATCCCACAGGTCGAGGAATCCGGCGAGCGGCAGCCGCCGATACTCGTCGAGAAGAGCCTCGAACCGCTCGAGGCTGGCAACGGCCTCCTCGGCTCCCGGGCGCAACAGCAGGTGTATCCGGTACGACGTGTCTCGTACTACCGTCTCCAGCAGCTCCGAGGGCGAAACTCGATCCACCAGGGCTTGTCCAACGTCCAGCGCATCCAGCGCACGCCGAAGCGATTCGCGTTCCACGCGGCCGATCGACTCATCCTCGGGTGCCTCGAACCATGAAGCTTCCCCCCGCTCCACCCGGTCCAGGAACCGGGCAGCCTGTCGAAGCAACGAACCTGCGCCGGCACGGTTGTCGAGCCGAAACCGGGCGATCGTCTCATCACGCAGTCCCACGAACGGCGACCGCAGAAACGCGAACCCGTAGTAGTCGTCGTCCGGATTGCGGAACAGTCTTAGCACCGTGACCAGATCGATGACCTCCTGCCGGTCGGAGAGTCCGAGACTGGCACCGTTGAAGGCACGGATTCTGGCCTCGCGCAAACCTTCGTCGACCAGTTCCAGGGCTTTGCGTGTTCGGGCGAGTATCGCGATATCCCGCGCTTCAACCGCCCGCTCGCTGCCAGTCGAAGGATCCCTGACTCGGCCAACCTCCAGCAGGCGCCGGATCCTCGACACCACGAGCCGGGCTTCCAGCGCCCTGACCTCACTCGATGGTCCGGCGGTCGAACAGTCCAGCCAGTCGATTCCCTCGTTCGCATCACTGGCCCTCGCCGCCACCAGCGGGCTATACGCAACCTGGAGTTCGGGTGCGGCGGAGCCGAGCTCCGCAGACGTCGCGTCGAGAGCCGACGCACAAACATCGTTCACGAACCCGACGATCCCAGGTTGAGCACGGAAGTTCACCGATAGATGCATCGGTCCGTCGTCACCGCAAAGGACCTCCTGCACATGGTTCCACACTGACACGTCCGCGCCACGGAAGCGGTAGATGCTCTGCTTCGGATCGCCGACCAGCAGGAGCTGCGGACAAGGCTGCTCGACTGGTTCCCCTATTCCGGCCA
>JARFPW010000153.1 GCA_029288095.1 Gemmatimonadota bacterium | reverse complement strand
GGGAACCCGCCCCGTCGGCCGACTCAGGTGCAGACGAGCGCTACGGAAACCTGGCTGAGGCGCTCCGGCTCGCCCGGGAGGCCCTTCCCTAGGGGATCAGGGCCGGACCGTCCATGCGCGTGATCCAGAGCCCGGACGCCCCGTCCGAAGCATAGATCAGCCCCTTGTACGGCTGCGCACCCCAGGTGTTCGTAGCGTTCGGCACCGTCCCCGAGGCATCCTCGGTCATGAACGAGGCGACTTCCCTTCCCTGGCGATACAGGTCGCCGCGTAGCTCGCCGGATATATCCACTACGCGGAGTCCTGCCTGGTAGTAGCCGATGAACAGCTTGTCGTCTTCCGCCCAGATGTTGTGCGCACCCGCCTCGGGCACGCGATAGAACGCGACCTCCCGCGGATGTTCGATGTCGCTGACGTCGATTGCGTGGACGTAGCCGCGCGGGCCGTTCGTGCACTCCGCACATCCGAAGATCTCGTCGCCGGTGAATACGTAGTTCCCGTAGCGGATTGCGTGGTGCGTGTTGCCGTAAGCTTCGTCGCCCAGCCTGTAGCGATAGGCGAGCTGGGACACCAGCTGAGGCTGGGTCGGTGTTCCTCCTCGGACTCCGTTTCCGACGTCGAGGATGACCACCCCGTCATTCCAGTAGCTGAGATACGCCAGACCGTCCTGGATCATCACGTCGTGCAGGAACCGATCGGCATTGTCCAGCTGCCAACGGCCTACTTCGGCGGGCGATTCCGGGTCGGAGATATCGATGATGTGGAGCGCACGGGTGCCATAGTGAACCGCGTATACCAGGTCGCCGACGATCCAGGTGTTATGGACGCCCCCCGTCAGACCCTCGCTGTAATGCGACAGGCGGGTTGGATGCGCCGGGTCGGAGATGTCGAGCACGGTGAGCCCGTCGCGCCGATTCGCCGCATGCTCGCTCGTGACGATCGCGATCGTGCGCGCCGAGTTGATCTTCACGTCGTTCACCCGACGGCCGTCGAAGCTGACGGAATCGACGATCGTCGGAGTCGCCGGATCCGTCACGTCCCACGCGTACATCAAGTTGCCGTGGTACGTCCCCGTGTATACGTAGTCGCGCCCGTCGAGTCCCGGGAACACCCACAGGTCGGTCGTGGCCTGGCCCATAGGAGCCACACCATGTGCGATTCGCTGAATGCTTCGCCGTGCGGGTCGCGAGGCAACCGAGAGCTCCGTGTGCGCCCGGTTCGACCCGACAGTCGCGGTGATTCGGTAGCGGCCCGGTTCGTTCGGGACAAAGGCCGCCACGTGGGCCTCCTCGGACTCGTGCCACATCGCGTCGAACGGCTGTCCGTCGAGGTTCGCGACCGACCAGGTGACCGGAGCGTCCGCAACGGCGTCGCGGTGGGCGTCGAGGACGTCAGCTTCGAGCCGCACGATGTCGCCGACCCTGCCGGTCGCCGGCGCGGACTTGAACCCGACGCTCATGACCGGGTTCGGCAGAACGCGCAGCTCGATCTGGCTGCGCGCGATCCCCGACTCTACGGATTCGACGCTCACCGTGGCCGCACCCGGCTGCCGGGCCGCTAGGATCCCTCCAGGCCATACATCAACGACGTCGGTGGTCGACGAGCTCCACTGAACCTCTGCGCCCTCGAGCTCATGCCCTGATGCCAGGGAGCGTGCCTCGATGCGGTAGGACACACCGGCGTAGTAGCGTCGGGGCAGCGAAACTAACTCGATGTCCGTGGTGAGCGCCTGCGTGACGACGATCTTCGCGCCCCCATACGTATCCGCGAAACCGATCGCCCGGTCGTTGGGCAGCCGAACCCTGACCGTCACGCTGGTCACGCCGGGTGCGAGTCCGACAACCTCGCCATGGTCCTTGTCGTATCCGGCCTCGGCTCCGCCGATATAGACGCCGATGTAAGCGTCAGGGACTGGATTCCCTTCGGCGTCCAGGGCGGTAAACGTCAACGGCGCGCGTTCCCCGACCGCTACGGCGACTGAGTCCGAACTGGCCACCACGGACGCCACGCGCGCATCCGGATTGTCGACCGATTCCTGGGCCCCGAGCTCACTTCCGATTCCTGACACGACGAACACCAGCATCGCGATGCCGACTCGTATGCACCCATTCCTCATCCCAGTCTCCGATCGCTAATCGTGCATGCTTCGACCTATTCGGCGGCCTTCAGCGCCGCCAGACGCCGTTCGGCATCCGACAGGTTCGGGATGCTGTCCACGGCTCCCGACCAACCGGCGGTAAGCAGGCTCTCGTAGCTCGCGATCGCATTGGTCGTATCCGCCAGTCCCTCTTGGGCCCGCGCGACGAAATAGAGACGCTGCTTGTTGATGAGCACTTGCGCCGGTCCGTCGAACGTCCCGGTGCGCCGAGCCTGTTCCAGAGCCTCCTCGTATCGGCCGAGTGCCAGCAGGGACCGAACCTCAGCGAAGCTCCCTAGCTCCGGCAACCCACCGAGCGAACGTGACTCCGCACCGGCGGCCGCCGCTGTTTCGAACTCCCCGCGAAAGAACGACGTTTCTCGCGTCAGCATCGCCTCGAGGATGGGCCGGAAGTTGGCGAGCGCAGGCACCGTATCCAATGCGGACCGCATCAACCCGGCATAACGCTGTGCCTCTTCGAACCGACCCTGCTCGCTCAATCCCAACATCCAGGCGATCGGCGGAAAAGGATTCAGCGGATCAGACGCTGTGAGGTCTGCCGCTCGATCGGCCAGTCGATCCCAGTCCTGGATTGCCACCAGAAATGGAAGCTGTGATTGAAGAGCCGCGTTACGGGCGCCGGGCGCCTCCAGTTCGGTGGCTCGCTGGCTGGCAGTTTCCAGCGCCCGCAGGGCACTCGACAGGTCGCCCTCGTACGTACGCAGGATCGCGAGGGCAGTGTACGCCACAAGGGCCGCGTTCGGGTCCGAGTCCCGGATGAACTGTTCGATCTCGCTGCCACCCTCGGCGAATCTTCCTTCGGCAGCCCATGAGTCGGCCAGGTGTTCGATCGCAAAACTGAAGTCCGACTGCATGGCCAGGGCGGCGCGAAAAGCGCCCCTTGCTTCCTCATGACGGCCCGCCATCATCAGGATCTCGCCGCGCGAATCCAGCGGGTTAGGTTCGTTCGGTTCCAGCTCGACGTATCGCTGGATCAGAGAATCGGCCGCACCGAAGTCTCCCTCCCGTGCGCGGAAGTAGGCGAGCTCGTTGTGGGCGTGCCCATCCAGCGGGTCGTACAGAATGGCCTCTTCGAGTAACCTGCCACGCTCTTCACTCTGCCCGCGGTAGAAGCCCAGCAGGGACGCACGGGCCTGCTTGTCATCCGGGTAGCGCTCGACCAGGTCCGTGAGGATGAGTCGCGCCTCATCGGCGTCGCCATCGATGGCGTTGGCTAGTATGGCATCCAGGTATAGCTGGTCTCTCTCGGGAGCCTCATCCCGATAGACGCGTGCGTTCTCCAATGCCTCCACGCCAAGAGATATCTGCGCGTTGTCGAATGCGATTCCGGAGAGCCGTATATAGGCGAGCGCGAAGGTCGAGTCGATCTCGACGGCTCGCTGCAGGTGCTCGAGCGCCTCCGAACGATGGAACCGACGCTCCGCCTGTAAGGCAAGCATGTACTCCCGGTACGCTTCAGGATGGCGCGTAGTGAACGACGCCACAGACGTCATCTCGGTCGGCTCAACGGGAGCCCCGGCGATCTGCGCGGACAGATCTGCGGCCAGGCTGTCCACCAGGGCGAACACGTCGGCCCCGCGCGCGCGTGACGAGGCCTCGACGTCCCCGGTCTCGACGTTCACGAGATCGGCCGTCATAACCAGATCCCCCCGGCGGCCCAGAACCGATCCGTCGATCATGAATCGAGCTCCCGCCCGTCGCGTCAGCCTGGTCGCAAGCTCCGCGGGAATCTCGGTCGCGTTCTCCCGGCCCTCCTGGCGCAGGAGATCGTACAGGCGCTGACCGGATACGACCCGGATGGACGACAGTCCCGCCAATCCGGTGGTTAGCAGTTCCGAGGCTCCGGCACTCAGCCACTCCAACTCGGGGTCGTTGAGACGGCTGCTGAACGGCATGACGGCCACGGAGTTCGCGCCCAGATCGAGCACCGCGGTAAGGACACGGTCCGGTTGAGTCTCAGCCGTGCCGATTCGAAACGTTCCGATACCGGCTATCACCACTAGCACAGCCAGGATGGCCGCTTCGCCCCGCCGTACTCGCTGGTGCCCCTTATCCCCGTGAAACCATGCGATAGTGGCTGCGGCTGGGAGGCCTAAGGCCAGGAGAAACAGGGTCACATCGAGGACCTTGCGTGACAGGCCGTAGTTGTCGACGACGAATCCTGCCGCTTCCACCAGGCCGAACCCTAGACCGCAATACAGCAGGAGCACCTGAAAAAGGTGTCGCTGACGCAGTCGCTGGAAGAGCGATTCCGGTGGCTGGTTCATCGTTCGGCGGAAGATCGGTCCCGGCACCGACCGGGGCAAGGAATTGGACTCTGCCGATCCGATTCGGTCAGACGTTCGATCCGTGACACTTCTTGTATTTCTTGCCGCTTCCACACGGGCACGGATCATTGCGACCGACTTCCGCGTGAACGGGTCCCGCCACGGTGCCCACCGCCGGGGCCGCCGACTCCTGCGCTGCGGCCGCGATCCCGGTTGGACTCGCCTCGGGACGATCCAGTGCACCGGCCGGGGGTCCGGAGGCCTCCGGGGCGGCGCCTCGCACGCCTGTTGCCGGCGATTCGGACGGACCGCTCATTCGCGTTACGCGCTGGGCACGCAACGCGCGCGGTTGTTCCAGTTGGGCCCGGAACAGGCGGTTGGACAGCGTGCGCCGCAGGTCGTCCATCAGATCCACGAACGCCTCGAAGGCTTCCTTCTTGTACTCTATCAACGGGTCGCGCTGACCGTAGGCACGGTAGCGAATCGAGTCACGAAGGTGATCCAGGTCGTACAGATGGTCCTTCCACTTGCTGTCGATCACGGACAGCGTGATGAAGCTCAGGATCTGTTCCCAGGCGTCACCGAATGATTCCAGCTTGTCGTGGTAGGCATCATGCACGAACTCGAGCAGGGCCGTTTCCAGCTCCTCGGTGGTCGCCCACGGGTAGTCGATCGGCGCCAGATCCGGAACGTCGAGAAAGCTGGGCAACAGAAAGTAGTTGAGCAGGACCTTCTCGCGGAGGGTGTCGAGGTCCCAGTCGTCGGACAGGCTGCCAGCGGCGATGACCTGCTCGAAATCGCTGCGGACGGACGTCTGGATCATTTCCCAGACCTCACCCTTGAGATCCTCCCCGCCCTCCAGCGCGAACAGGCGGAGGTCGTAGACGACCTCCCGCTGCTGGTTCATCACGTCGTCGTACTCGAGCAGACGTTTTCTGGCCTGGAAGTTCTGCAGCTCGACGCGGCGCTGGGCCTTCTCGATCGCCTTGGTCATCCAAGGATGTGTGATGACCTCGCCCTCTTCGGCGCCAAGTTTGTCCATGACCCTCGCCACCCGATCGGTAGCGAACAGTCGCATCAGGTCGTCCTCCAGGGACATGAAGAACCGGCTCGAACCGGGATCTCCCTGGCGCCCGGAGCGCCCTCGAAGCTGACGGTCGATGCGTCGCGATTCATGCCGCTCGGTGCCCAGGATCTGGAGGCCGCAGGGCGGATCCACATAGCATCCGAGCGCCTTGACCTGATCCTGGTCGAGATCGGCTTCCTCGTCCACTTGACCGAAGGCCGCGATACTCGACTGAATGCCGCACACACCGCACTTGACGATGCCCGCTCCGAGTTTGATGTCAGTTCCGCGGCCGGCCATGTTCGTGGCGATCGTGATCGCGCCGGGTTGGCCGGCCTGGGCTACGATGTCCGCTTCGCGCTCGTGCTGCTTGGCGTTCAGAATCTCGTGGGCGAGACCGCGCCGTTTCAGCATGCGAGCCACCGTCTCTGACACGTCGACACTCGTCGTACCCACCAGAATCGGCAGCCCGCGCGCATGGAGTCGCTCGATCTCATCCAGAAGCGCCGCGTACTTTTCCCGCTTCGTCCGATAGAGCAGATCGTCGTCATCGAGTCTGCGAATCGGGCGATTCGTCGGGATCACGACGACTTCGAGGCCGTAGATCTCGTGAAACTCGGATTCTTCCGTTTCCGCCGTACCGGTCATACCTGAAAGCTTGTCGTACATGCGGAAGTAGTTCTGGATCGTGATGGTTGCGAGCGTCTGCGTCTCGCCCCGCACGCTCACATTTTCCTTAGCCTCCACTGCCTGGTGCAGACCATCACTCCATCGCCGGCCCGTCATCTTGCGGCCGGTGAACTCGTCGACGATGAGCACATCGCCCCCCTCGACGACATACTCCACGTCACGTTCATACAGCGCGTGCGCTTTGACGAGCTGATGGATGATGTGGATTCTCTCGGACTTCTCCGCGTACTCCCGCTCGAGATCCTGGATGCGCTCCCGCTTTTCATCCACCGAGAGTGCCTCGGCATCCTCGATCTTCTTGACCGCTTCCGAGATGTCGGGAACGATGAACGCGTCGGGATCCCCGGGGCTGAGAACGTCGAGGCCACGGTCGCTGAGCTGAATCGTGTGCCCCTTCTCGTCCGTCGTATACAGCATCTCCTCGTCGACCTCGGCGAGGGACTTGTCGCGCAGCAGCGCACCCTCGGTCCGCAGCAACAACTGCTTGACCCCGGTCTCGTTCAGCAGTTTGAGCAGGCGTTTGTTCTTCGGTCCGCCGCGCTGCGCCGCCAGCAGGTACTTGCCGACGGCGAACTCGCCGGTGTCCTCGTCTTCCGCCTCCAGCTTTCGCCAGCCCTCCTCGGCGGCGGCCACGAGTTCGTTGACGATGTTCCGCTGCTTGCGCACCAGCGAGGCTACCTGGGCGTTGAACTTTTTGTATATCTGCTGGTCGTCCGCCTTGCCCACCGGACCGCTGATGATCAGCGGCGTCCGCGCTTCATCGATCAGTACCGAGTCGACCTCGTCGATGATCGCGTAGGTGTGGGCCGGCTGCACGCGATCCTCGATGCGCACGACCATGTTGTCGCGCAGGTAGTCAAAGCCGAACTCGTTGTTCGTACCGTACGTGATGTCGCAGCGATACGCGGCGTGGCGTTCCGGTGACCCCGGTTGCGTGTCATCCAGGCACCCAACCGTCAGACCGAGGTACTCGTAGACCGTACCCATCCACTGCGAGTCGCGTCGGGCCAGGTAGTTATTGACAGTGACCAGGTGTGCACCTTTGCCCGGCAGTGCGTTCAGGTAGAGAGGCAACGTAGCCACGAGCGTCTTGCCTTCACCCGTCGCCATCTCCGCAATGTTACCCTGGTGCAGGACGATTCCGCCGATCAGCTGCACGTCATACGGGACCATCTCCCAGCGCAGTCGGTTGCCGGTGACCTCGATCTCGGAGTCCAGCAACCGGCGGCAGGCTTCTCTCACGACAGCGAAAGCCTCGGGGAGAATCTCCTCCAGTACTCGGTCGGTGGCCGCTCGCAGGTCGTCCTCAGCTTCCGCGATGCGGTGGGTCAGGCGCTCACGCTCCGCCGGTTCCTCGGTGTGTCGCCGCTTCTCCCGCCATTCATCGATCTCCGATTCGAGATCTTCCGTACGGTCACGGATCAGAGCACGAAACTTCTCCGTACACGACTTGAGGTCCTGCTCGCTGATCCCCGCGAGCTGTTCCTCGTGCTGCAGGATGGCGTTGACGACCGGCTGGAGCTTCTTCATCTCGCGTTGGAAGCGAGTGCCCATCACCGTATTGATGATTCCCTTCAGCATACCTCTATATGTCCCATCAGCTGTTCAGCTTCAGCTTCTACGTCGGCGCGGACCGAGTCCGGCACCAGGTATCGGATGGATTCACCGGCAGCGAGCCGTTGCCGGATCCTTTGTGCCGACACGTCGATGCGCGTCACCTCCACGGCCTCGAACGGAAAGCGGGAGTCCGGCTTGATCGGATCCGTTCCTCTCCGCATTACCGCCAGCCGCGCGAGTTCGAGGATCTGCAAAGGCTGGTGCCACGTTTCGAAGACCGCGTACTGGTCGGAACCGATAACGAGCCACAAATCATCGGCTGCTTCTTCAGACTTGATACGACGAAGCGTATCGACCGTGAACGAGACATCATCGGTCTCGTACTCGATATCCCTCACTTCAATATTGGGATCCCGTGCGAATGCTCGCCGGACCAGTCCCAACCGGACATTGGCTGGGAAGATGGTGTCTCGGTGTGGCGGTCGGGCGGCGGGGACGACGAGCAATCTCTCGAGTCCGAGTCGCTCGCATACGTCCAGCGCCACCACGCGGTGCCCGATGTGAACGGGGTCGAAGGCTCCGCCAAACACGCCGAGCCGGCCGGATACGGTCATTCGCCAGCGGCGTCCGACGAGCCGTCGCCGAAGGCCCTGGCTTCGGGACTCTCCGGAAACCGGGTCAGGAGTTGTTGCTTGACCGCATCTGCCTCGGCGCGAAAGCCGACCTGCGAATAGGCGTCGTGAAGCGAGTACAGCACCGACGGGACGACATCCGCTTCCGGATACTCCTGGATCAGCGATTCGAAGTAGATGATCGATGACTCGTAGATCTTGCGCTCGTAATACCAGGACCCCACGCGGGCCTGCTTCGCTGCAAGCTTCTGGCGTGCGGCCTGGATCATGGTTCGAGCCTCAGACAGCAGGTCGCTGCGCGGGAAGAACTCGACGAGCCGTGTACAGGACTCGATGGTCCGCTGCGTGAATTCCTGGTCCCGGGCGATCGATGGAGACAGCTGCCAGTACGAGCGGCACATTCCGAGCTGGGCGTCGTCGGCTACAGGGCTGTTCGGCCGGCTGGTTGCCAGCATGCGGAATTCGTTCGCTGCCAGGAGGTTCTGGTTCGTCTGCAGATAGGCGTGTGCAAGCAGGAAACGTGCACTGTCAGACGTCGCATGCAGAGGCTCCCGGAACAGAAGATCGCGAAAACCACGAATTGCGTCCGCGAATTTCTCAGCGTCGTATCTGTCCCTCGACCACTCGTACCGCTGCGTGGGCGTCGAGTCTTGAGGAGGCAGCGCGACGCTGCACCCCACGGACATCGAGACTGCCAGCAACGGCAGGAGATGTGAGTTACGAAACCGGGATCGCCCGGCCGGTGATTCTATCACGGCTTTCTATGGTTCCCCGTAGCGGATTTCGCGGATTCTCTCCTGAGCCACCCTAACCAGCGGCCCGGTAAGAGCCGGATTGAGGTCCAGGACCATCTGATACTCAGCCTGCGCCGCGTCGAGATTCCCTACTCGGCGCAGGATCTCAGCGCGTGAGAAATGGGCCCGGTCGAGCAGCGTACGTGGAACCCCCTGACGGATCAGGAGATCCAGATTCCGCAGTGCCTGCGACGACCTCCCGGCCGCCCTGTCCTGCTCGGCCACCTCGAACAGGCACTGGCCGTGCTGCCACCGGGCGGCGGAACCGGCTCCCCTGCGCGCTGCCGGACTGTCGAGGTAGCGAGTGAAATACGCAAGGCCCTCGCGACACCCGCCACTTTCCTGAAATGCCCGAGCCGCCGCCAACCATGTCTCCGGCCCGGTCTCGCCGGACCCCAGCGCGGACAAGTAGAGCGGAAGCGCGCGTCCGTAGTCACTCAGGTCGACGTAGTGCGCCGCCAGTTCGAGCTTCAAATCGAGCGGCAGGAACTCCGTCCCCATAGGCTGCGCCATCTCCAGCGCCCTGGCCATGTTGTCCGGTGAACCCTGGTCCCGTGCGACGCGCGCGGCTTCGGTCAGTTCGACGGCCACGACGTCCCGGTAGGTCGAATCCTGTTCCAGAGTGCGGCGGAAGTACTGCAGTGCCGCTTCCACCTGACCTCGCCGCCCGTAGGCGCTCCCGAGCCGGACCAACACGTCCGCGGCCTCTCCGCGCTGCCGGAGCGCCAGTTTGTACTCGGCGATCGCCTCGTCCAACGACCCCAGCGCCTGGAGCCGATCACCCCGTTCTACCGCGCCGTCGCGTCCATCGTTGCACCCGGTGGCCAGGACCAGCGTGGTAAACAGAAGGAGTATCGGGCGCAGCATTCGCTCTCTTCTCACAGACTCAAGCGGTGGTCGCTGGAGCCGGACGCGTACCCCGCCGGAACATGCCGTATTTGAGGACGCAGTAGATCGCCCTGAACCCATCCTTCCAGCCGATCTTCTTGCCCTCGGCATAGGCTGTCTCTTATACACATCTCCGAGCCCACGAGACTGCAATGAATATCGCGTATGCCGTCTTCTGCTTGAAAAGGGGGGGGGGGGGGGGGGGGGGGGGGGGGGGGGGGGGGGGGGGGGGGGGGGGGG
>JARFPW010000125.1 GCA_029288095.1 Gemmatimonadota bacterium | reverse complement strand
AGCGGACGCGCTCGGGGTTCTCGCGGCTCCGGCAACGGCGCTCGACGTTCAGGACGACGCGGTGTGGATAGGCAGTGACGCAGGTCTGGTAGTCTGGAACACCGTGTCCGGTGAGCAGAGGCGGTACTCATTCGCGGCCGGGGACCTGCCGACGGGCGCCCGGGGTGAAACCGGGGTGACGTCCGTGTCCGTGATCGGTCCCGACCTGGTGTGGCTGACGACTCCCGCCGGGGCCGTTCGGATGAACGCCGATTGATGCGGGCGCACGGCGAGTTCGAGCGGATCAGGGCGATGCTGGCAGTCGCCGCCGGCCTGGGGGTGTCCGACCGGGTGCTCATCGGCCCGGGGGACGATGCGGTGGTGATCGGTCCCGGGCGCGACGAGTCGATCGTCCTCAGCACCGACCTGTCGATCGAGGGCGTGCACTTTCGCAGGGACTGGCTGACCTGGGAATCAATCGGCTATCGCGCAGCGGCGGCGTCGTTGAGCGATCTCGCCGCCATGGCGGCCCGCCCCGTAGGGGTACTCGTATCACTGGCCATGCCGCCCGAACTCGAAACGCCCGTCTACGAGCAGATCACTTCCGGCGTGGCTGCCTGTCTCGATCGTGCCGAGGCGTCCTTGCTCGGAGGCGACACCGCCCGGTCGCCGGGTCCCGTGGTGATCGACGTGGTGGCCGTCGGTACCAGCGGGAGTGCGGTCGGCAGGTTCGGAGCGGAGCCGGGAGATGAACTCTGGGTAACCGGCCGGCTCGGGGCTGCCGCAGCCTCCGTTCGCGCCCTGCAATCGGGGTTGGAGCCGGATCCGGGGGATCGCAAGGCATTCGAGCGGCCCGAGCCTCGATGGCGGGAAGCCATGTGGCTCGCAGAGCGGGATGTCATGACGGCCGCGATCGACCTGTCGGACGGTCTGGCCGGTGACGCGGGTCACCTGGCACAGGCGTCCGGTGTCCGGTTGGACATCGACGCGGATCGCCTTCCCCTGGCGGCATCGCTGGAGGCGTGGTCCGACTCGTCGGTGGCGCTGGCGATCGCGACGGGCGGAGGGGAGGACTACGAGTTGTTGTTCGCCGCCCCGCCGGATGCGCTATCCGGGGTAGCCGGCGACTTCCAGCAGACGTTCGGCCTGGAGGTGACGCGAGTCGGGGTGGCTTGTGAGGGTACCGGCGTAACGTGGGTCGACCGGGCGGGAGAGGAAGTGCCCCCTCCCGCCGCAGCCGGCTACGATCACTTCACTGACCCGGCGTGAGAAAGATCGGAATCCCGCCATCCGTAGGCGCGATAACGAGGTTGTTCGTTCCCGCCGCGACCTCACTGAGTGACTCCAGGTAGCGCCAGTACAGGTACCGCTGCCCCGAAACACCCGTAAGACTCGTCGCGATGATCGCCTGAGCGTCCCGGATACCGGCCGCCTCAGCGCGCTTCTGGTTGGCCTGCTCCTCCACGACCTGCGTCTGAAAAGCTTCAGCCTGCACCTGCTGCTCCCGCGACAACTTGGCCTCGATGGCCTGGCGCAGCGTCTCCGGCGGTTGCAGTTCCCGCACGAAGAAGTCAGTGACTTCAATGCCGCGTTCGGTGAGCCGTGCCGCCATCAGGGCCTCGATTCGCGTACCGATTTCCGCCCGATCGCGCGACAGAATGTTCACGGCGTCCATCTCCGCTACGGCGTCCCGCACCGCTGAACGATACGTGTTGTAGACAAACGCGTGTACCGCCGCCGGCTCTCCGATTTCGAGATACAGTGCCACGACTGAATCTGGCATCAGCCGATAGCGATAGGCGGCGTCGATCCTGATCTGCAGCTGATCTGCTGTCAGGGCGGTAAGCGTTTCGGCCCCTCCTTGGCGCGGGTACTCGATCTCGCGCGTGGAGTAGTTCGTCCACGAGCGGAGAATCGAGTGATACAGTCCTTGCCTGTGCGGCGCGGCTCCGACGGCTCCGGTCACGGGGTTCCGCTTCACCGCCACCTCGTACTCGTTGACTCGATTGAAGCCGAACATCAGCGCGACAACTATGAGAATCGCCGCGATTCCGGTCCCGACGGCACCAGCGCCGGCTGCGAGTTCGCGTTTCATATAGTCTCCTGGATGTAGTAGCGGGCCCGTGCGGGGCCGTCTTGTCAGTACCTAGATTACCGACCAAGTTGCACTAATTCTATGCACTTCGACAGGCCGTTCTGACTGGAATACACGTATGTCCGTCATCGATTCGATTCATGCGCGCGAGATCCTCGACTCGCGAGGCAACCCCACGCTGGAGGCAGAGGTCAAAACCGTCGATGGTCACCTGGGTCGTGCCGCGGTACCGAGCGGTGCCTCGACCGGAGTCCACGAGGCGGTGGAGCTTCGTGACGGAGACAGTGACCGCTACGCCGGCAAAGGTGTTCTGCGAGCAGTCGCCAACGTAACGGGCGAGATTTCGGAGAGTCTCTCTGGCGAGGACGCGACCGATCAGGTGTCGATCGACAGCCGGCTGATCGGGATGGACGGCACGCCCAACAAGAGCCGGCTCGGCGCCAACGCGATACTCGCGGCCTCCATGGCCGTAGCGCGTGCCGGGGCAGCCGCCCGCGACGTGCCGCTTTACCGCCATCTCGGCGAGGGCACCAAGCTGCCGGTGCCGATGATGAACATCCTGAACGGCGGAGCCCACGCCGACAACAGCGTGGACATCCAGGAGTTCATGGTGGTACCCGTCGGAGCACCGACCTTTGCCGAGGCTCTGCGCGCGGGCACGGAGGTGTTTCACGCGCTGCGCCGCCGCTTGAGCGCGGCCGGCCTGTCTACGGCGGTGGGGGATGAGGGCGGCTTTGCGCCCAACCTCGCCTCCAACCGGGATGCCCTGGATTTCATCATCCAGGCAATCGACGACGCGGGGTACGAGCCGGGTGCCCAGGTGGCCCTGGCGATCGATTCAGCCGCTACCGAGTTCTACGAGCCGGACGCGGGCACGTACGAGTTTCAGAGCGCCGGGGAAGCAGGCAGCAAGTCGGCCGAGGACCTGGTTGCCATGTATGGCGAGTGGACGACGGCCTATCCGATCGTCTCCATCGAAGATGGACTGGCCGAGGACGACTGGGACGGCTGGTCGATGCTCACTCGTGAGCTGGGCGAGGAGGTCCAGCTGGTGGGCGATGACCTGTTCGTGACCAACGTGGGGCGTCTGCGGCGGGGGATCCAGGCGC
>JARFPW010000002.1 GCA_029288095.1 Gemmatimonadota bacterium | reverse complement strand
CCCCCCCCCCCCCCCCCCCCCCCCCCCCCCACCCACACACGAGAACTTTCGTCGGCAGCGTCAGATGTGTATAAGAGACAGGCTGGGGGCCATCGGCAGCAATTATCTCGGTTCGCTGAACGACCAGGTCGCCTCGCTCGACGCGGTTCTCGCCCGCTTCGGCTCCGAGCTCGAGGAGATTCCCGAGAAGGAGGTCCAGTTCGCGCGACTGAACCGGCAGATGACCACGCTGGCTGAGTTGTACACCCTGCTCCAGACGCGGCTCAAGGAGGCCCAGGTCGCGGAGGCTGTAGAGGATCCCAGCGTGCGCGTCGTTGAGGAGGCGATCCTGCCACTCGAGCCGATCAGCCCCCGCCCCGTGCGGAACCTGGCGCTTGCTGGAGTACTAGGCCTGATGTTGGGCGTCGGCCTCGCCTTTGTGAGAGAGTACATGGATCGCCGGCTCCACTCATCGGATCAGATTGAGCAACTGTTCGGGCTTCCGACGATTGCCCGGATTCCCTCGATGTCTATCGGCGGTGGCCGTAACGGCAAGGATAGTCGCCCGAAGACGCTCGTCACGCTTGGGGACGCGCACTCCGTGGGCGCGGAAGCATTCCGCAACCTCCGGACGAACGTGCGCTTCGTGCGGGAAGGGGAGGGCGCGAGCGAGATCGTCATAACGAGCCCGGCTCCGCAGGAAGGCAAGTCGGTGACGGCCGCCAACCTGGCGATCGCGCTCGCACAACAGGGCGTGCGGACACTGCTGATCGATGCGGACATGAGGCGCTCCGTTCTCCACCATAAATTCAGCCTGGACCGGTCGCCCGGCCTGTCCGACCTCCTGGTCGCGGATCACTCAGTTCAAGACGTGATTCGGCCCACGCAGGTAGAGAACCTCTATCTGCTGCCGGCCGGAGCGCATCCACCGAACCCGGCCGAACTTGTTGGGGGCGCCCGGATGGAGCGATTATTAGAGAAGCTTCGCGAAGGCTTCGACTCCATCGTGATCGACTCACCCCCGATGCTGGCCGTGACGGACGCGTCGGTCCTGGGGCCCAAAACGGACGGGGTGATCCTGGTGGTCAGGGCGGAGAAGACGGACAAAGACGCCATCTCCCTCGCCGTGCAGCAGTTGCGGCACGTCGGGGCCGACATCCTCGGCGTGGTCGTGAATGACGCCCGTCCCGACGGTGTCTACTATTCCTACTACCGGAAGTACTACGGTGAGCCCTCCCACACCGGAGTGCGCGGTCTGCTTGAGCGCGCCCGCGACCGGATCCAGGCCTAGCCCATGAAACGCGCTTTGATCACAGGGATTACCGGACAGGACGGCTCTTACCTAGCCGAGCTCCTGCTCGAAAAGGGCTACGAGGTTCACGGTGGCGTGCGCCGATCGTCGGTCGAGAAGTTCGAGCGGATTGCGCACATCCGCGATCGGGTGGTGCTCCACCAGATGGACCTGCTCGACCAGCTGTCGATCATCACCGTCATCGAGGAGGTCGAGCCGCACGAGGTCTACAATCTCGCTGCGCAGTCGTTCGTCCCTACCTCGTGGAATCAGCCGCTGCTCACGGGTGAATTCACGGCCCTTGGAGTGCTCCGGATGCTGGAGGGGATCCGGACGGTGAATCCGGATATCCGGTTTTACCAGGCCTCGTCATCGGAGATGTTCGGGAAGGTGCGCGAGACGCCCCAGACCGAGGAGACGCCGTTCTATCCCCGGAGCCCGTACGGCGTGGCGAAGGTGTATGGCCACTTCATCACGGTGAACTACCGGGAGAGCTACGACCTGTATGCGACCAGTGGCATCCTGTTCAACCACGAAAGCCCGCGCCGAGGCCTCGAATTCGTCACCCGGAAGGTCACGGATGGCGTCGCACGCATCAAACTTGGCCTCGCGAACACGCTGTCGCTTGGCAATCTGGATGCGGGCCGCGACTGGGGATACGCGGGGGACTACGTCGATGCGATGTGGCGGATGCTCCAGCAGGACGAGCCGTCGGACTACGTGATCGGGACGGGCGTCATGCACACGGTGCGCGAGCTGGTCGAGCTGGCGTTCGGCCATGCCGGACTCGAGTGGCAGGCCCACGTGATGGAGGATCCGGCGTTCCGGCGTCCTGCCGACGTCGAGCACCTCCTGGCAGACGCGTCAAAGGCGAAGCGCGACCTGGACTGGGAGCCGCAGGTCAGTTTCGAAGAGCTCGTGAAGATGATGGTTGACGCGGATCTGGAGGCCGTGGGGGCCAGAACGGGCTAACCGACGGCCGCCCACACCGCCCTGGCGACGCGCTCCTGCACCGATGCTTCGATCGATGGCCAGATTGGCAGGCTGAGCACTTCCCCGGCCGCCGCCTCCGCTACCGGCAGGCTCACGTCCGCGTACTCAGCCGCATACACCGGCAGCCGATGGCAGGGAATCGGGTAGTAGATCATCGTCCCGATGCCAGCCTCGTCGAGTCGCCGGCGCACTTCGTCGCGTCGCCCGTCGTGCACCCGAATCGTGTACTGGTGGAACACGTGCCCGACCGTCACGCGGGGCGCGGTTACTGCCTCCAGACCGGCGAGCATCTCACCGTAGCGAATCGCGGCGTCCCTGCGAGCCAGGTTGTAGGTGTTCAGGTGTCGAAGCTTCACTCTCAACAGCGCCGCCTGGAGAGCGTCCAGGCGGGAGGCGTAGCCGAGCATCTCGTTCTGATATCGCGACCGCTCGCCGTGCATCCGGAGCATACGGGCAGTCTCGGCTACACTCTCGTCATCCGTCACGAGCAGCCCGCCGTCTCCGAACGCGCCCAGGTTCTTGGTCGGATAGAAGGAAAATGCCGCCGCGTCTCCGAGCGCACCCGTCATCCGATCTTCAAACCGGGCGCCGATACTCTGGGCGGCATCCTCGAGCACGCGCAGACCATGCCGTGAGGCTATCTCTTCTATTGGTGACCAGTCGGCACTGCGACCGTAGAGGTGCACAGGTAGAAGGACGCGCGTTCGATCGGTGATCGCCGGTTCGATCGCCGCCGGGTCGATGTTGAAGCTCTCCGCCTCGATGTCCACGAATACAGGCCTCGCGCCGATCAGGGAAATCGCTTCCGCCGTGGCGAAGAACGTGAACGGCGTCGTGATGACCTCGTCACCGGCCTGCACGCCGAGCGCGCGCAAGCCAATCACCAGTGCGTCAGTTCCCGAGTTCACTCCGATCGCGTGTCGGACCCCCAGATACTCGGCGACGTCTCGTTCGAAATCTTCGACGTCCGGACCGAGTATGAAGCGTCCCGACCGCAGGACACGAAGCGCCTCGCCGCGCAGTTCCTCCCACAGCGCCTCATGCTCGGGAGTGAGGTCGAGAACCGGAACGCGATCGGTGGTCAGCTGCGGTACGCCTTCATCAGCACGTCCGCCACTTCCGGGCGCGTGAACTCGGCAGGTGGACGTTCGCCCCTGGTCAGCATCTCGCGAACCTTGGTGCCTGACAGAAACACGCGATCCTCCGGCCCGGACGGGGACGTCTTCGCGGACGCCATCTGTCCCGTGAGTTTGCAGAAGAACGCATGCTCGAACTTGAGCGGTTCGATTCCGAGCGCAGCGGCGTCGATCGTCTCGAAGATTTCCTGCGCATCGTAAGTTCCGTAGTACGACCCGACGCCCGCGTGGTCCCGCCCGACGATGAAGTGCGTGCAACCGTAGTTCCGCCGCATGACCGAGTGATGGATCGCCTCACGCGGTCCGGCGTAGCGCATCGCAGCGGGCAGCACCGAC
>JARFPW010000349.1 GCA_029288095.1 Gemmatimonadota bacterium | reverse complement strand
GCCACTCCTGAGCTTTCGGGTGGTGGGGGCAGCCGCGAGCGGCTGCCCCCCTAAGTCCAACAGCCCTTCTCGGTCGCTCGGCTAGAAAGCCACCCGCAGGCCGAGCCGGAGCTGCTGATCTGAAGTCTGGAATCTCACGTTGCTGCCCGCGAATGTATCGTAACGCTGCTTGAATGCCGCCTCCTGCTCCTCGACCTCGAAGACGCCGTCCCCGTTGCCGTATCGCTCCTCGGCGCGCATCAGCATGTACTTGTTGAAGTCGTTCTCCGGGGAGTCGGCAATGATATCGAAATCGGCGATATCGTTGCTCCCGTCGAGCTGCGAGTCCGTCAGGCGGTCAGACAGATACTTGATTTCCGCCTGCTCGTTGAACTCGTTCCCCGTCTCGAGGAAGACGCTGTTCTGCTGCGTCAGGTTGAACGGATTCCGCCAGTCCACGAACGCCTGCAGGTTCCAGCTCTTGCCGAGTTGGAAGCCCTTCGTGAACCGCATGTCCAGTCCGGTCGTCCACGGAGTAACCGTGTTGTTGATGCTCGACTGAAGCTGCGCGTCGAGTCCCGCGTTGCTCGGCGGCCCGATCTGGCCGTTACCCGAGTTGACCAGGGTCGTGACGGGAAGCCCGCTACGAACGGTCAGGACGGTGAACCAGCCGAAATCGGAGAGGATTGCACCGATCGTGGTCCCCTGCATGTAGTCCACCGGGAACGCCAGGCTCGTGGTGACGCCTATGTTGTGCCTCCGGCTCTGATCGAGCGGCAGCATCACTTCCGGCGGATTGGGCGGCAGGCCCGTGAGCGCGGCCAGGTTGCTGACCGCCCGCTGGACCAGGTTCTCGTAGGTGAACGGATCGGACGAGGTGCCGCGCGCGTCGATGAACGTGTACGCGAGGTTACCGACGAACAGGTTGCTGATCGCCTTGTCCAGCTTCACCTCGAAGCCGTTCGCCTCCGTGAAGTCCTTGTTGGTGACCACGTTCATGAACACGGTCTGACCGGCGACCGGATCGGTGAACGGAAGCTTGCGCGTGGTCAGAGCCTTGCGCTGCTTCTTGTTGAAGGCCGAGACGTCGATCACCAGGTCCTGCCCGATGAGCTGCCGATAACCGAACTCGAACGTCCGGGTGGACGGCATGTCCACGTCACGCGCGAACGACGCGTTCGTGTTCGTGCTCGTAAGGTCGGTGTTCGAGTCCTGCAGGAAGCCGATCGTCTGCGCGGCCGTGTTCGCGATTCCGGAAGCGAAGGAAGCCGTGGTGAAGAACGCCGGCGTCTGCACGAAGCGTCCGTAGCTCAGCCGGAACGTCGAGGTCGGCGTCACCGGGAAGCTCGCGCCGAGACGCGGGCTCCACTCGGACTTGGTCGTAGTCGGAGAGAAATTCGACTTGCAGACCGTCGCTCCGTTGCACGGCACGTCGTACTTGGGCACGTACGTCCCGTCCGACGAGAAGGCGACGAAGCCCGCCTGCAGGCTGTCGGGCACGTTGAACACGAAGCCCGGCGTCGCCGGCAGTTCGGTGTCCGGATCCAGGTAGTCGTACCGGATGCCCGCCTCGAGCACCAGGTCGCCGATATCCAGGCGATCCTGCAGGAACGCCCCGATGCGTTTCGGCTTCGCGGCCTCGGGCAGCGGTACCCCCGTGTACAGAGGCACGTTGTTGGCCTCCATGTCCACGTTGATGTATTCACCGCCCAGCTTGATCCGGTTGAACCGGCCGAGCTGCCAGTCCAGGCTTCCCCGGAGCTGCAGGCGGTCCTCGTTGACCTTGCGCAGTCCGTCGTTGCCCGGGTTGGCGATCTCGAAATCGATGCGAGTGCCATACGGATTGTACCGCAGGTTGCGGTCGAGGCCGGTGATCGACTGGGCGACCGCCAGGTCGAACCGCTGCGCGAACGCGATCATGCTGTCACGCGGAATCGCGTTGGAGCGGTACGCGTTCAGGTACTCGTCCGTCACGGTGAACGCGTCGAATCCGGTGACGTCGATCTTGTCCGGCAGAGCGAACTTGGCGTTGCCGAACGAGAATCCGAGGAATGGATCCTGGTTGTCCAGCCACCAGTTCGCGTCCAGCAGACCGGTCGTGGTGCGGTCCGTCTGGTAGCTCGCCCGGATGTCGAGGGCGATCTGCTGGTCGGCCGTCTGCTTCAGCGTCTGGAACCAGCCCAGCGTGAACACGTTGTTCGTGGTCAGGCCGCCACCGATGTTGTCCGGATTGAACATGCCATCGAAGCCGGCGTCCTGCTGGAAGTTCTGGAACCGGTTGCGGTTGAACGAGAAGTTGAGCCTCGAGCCGCGCGGCAGCTGCCAGTTGATGTTGGCCGTGAACAGGCCCTGCTGGCTCCAGCCATTCGGGAACACCCGCGCGTTGTTATAAGGCACGAGGTTCGGCGCGCCGATATCCACGAAGTCGAGGGCTCCCGGCGCCGTCGACGACCGGGCGGTCTCGAACATCGCGGGCTGACCGGCCTCGCACAGGCTCGAATAATCGGCTCCGCCACTGCCGGCCGACGGGCAGGTCTCCACGCCGTCGATCACCCAGCGTTCCGGATAGTTCTCGGTCCGGTTGTTGGCCAATCCCTGAAGTGTACCGGCAAGGAAGAACGTGACCGGTCCGGCGATCGGACCACCCAGCGTGAGCTCGGTCCGATTGAAGTTCCGCCGCCAGGAATTCGTCACCTGGTCGGTCTGGAACTCCAGGGAGCCCGTGAACTGCGGTCCGCCGCTTCGGGTAACGAAGCTGACCACGCCGGACTGACCTTCGCCGAACTCGGCAGCGAAGGCGCCCACGTTCACGTCGACCTGTTCCAGGGCGTTCGTCGGCATCGACAGGTTCTCCGCCTGCCCCTGTCCGAACGAGCGCACCAGGACGCCGTCCACGAACACGGCCTCCTCGTTGGCGCGACCGCCCCGGATCACGCGGCCCTGATTCGTCTGGACCACGCCGGGCTGGAGCACCACCACGGCCGATGCGTTGTCGAGCGGAGCCTGATCGATCACGTCACCCCGGACGATCGACTTGGTCGAAGTCTGGTCTCGCGGAACCAGCGGGTTCCGTTCACCTTCGACCGTGATCGCCTCGAGCTCGACGGCCGTCTGCTCCAGCTCGAAGTTCATTGTCGTTGTCTGACCCGCGAGGATTCGCTGTCCCTCAACGACGAATTGCCGGTAACCGATGAACTGCGACCGCACGTTCTGCAGTCCGGCCGGCACTTCGTTGATGAAATAGAATCCCTGGTCGTTGGTCAGATTGCCCAGCGTCGTGCCGTCCACGAGGACCTGCGCTCCCGCGATTGGAGCACCCGTCGCCGCGTCCGTTACACGTCCCTGGATCTTCCCAGTACTCGCCTGGCCGAACAGGGGACTGGCTACGAACAGAGCCAGTCCGGCTGCCGCCAGACCCGACCGAAAAGCCCCTCTCAACGAGTTACGAAGCATGGATCACCCTCCTCAGGGCATTAAGGAGAAACGCCGACTGCACCACGGCTTCACGAGGCAGAAAGCTTCCCTCGCAACCCTTCGCCGTAGCCGGTGCGTACGAGTCGGCCAGTGAATGAGAGACGACTGTGTCGAAGGCCGGAGCGGCCCTCTGAGTGTAAACGAAACAGAAACCGATAACGCCCTCCCTAGTCTGGAGGAATCGGATCGCCGGCACTTGCCGGACGGTCTCTCAAGAGCCCCGGGATGCTCGGCAGACACGATGCACGTCATGCGCCTCGATGATCGCCGAATTCCCGGAGAGTCTCTTTCGTATGACTTTCGTTCCGTGGCTGGCACGCCGCCCGCGCGCGCTGGCCCTCAAACCTCTACGACCCGGTAGGGCCGCGACATTATCTCAAGGACCCAAGAGGTGGAAGGGGGTCCCTTATCTACATGTCGTGTCGGGAGAACCGCAGTCTGATTCTCCGCGGGGGAAGCATACCGACCCACCGTACGGGTGTCAATAGTCCTCACCCCCGGCAATCGTCACGTGCGACGGCATCGCGAACCGACGTAAGTAACGCTGCCTACACTTGCTTGGAAAAGCTGAGGCCCTGCGCCACGCGTGTCAACCTGAGCCGGTATCCCCGTCGGTTGTCGAGGGGCAATTGTCGGGTTCCCCGGCAGCCTTCACGACAAGTCGCAGGAACCTCCGCTTTCCTCTCTGCATAACGTACGAGCCGGGAGAAACGTGACACTCCGGATCCTCGACTACCTTCCCGTCGATCCTGATGCCACCCTGTCCGACCAGTCGCCGAGCCTCGGAGGTGGACCGGGCCAGCCCGGATCTAGCCAGGATGTGACCGATCCACAGGGTGTCGCCGTCTCCCGTCTCGAGCTCACACGTCTCGAGGTCTTCAGGCACGTCGCGCTGCCGGTGCACCCGGTCGAAGGCGTCGCGGGCCTCGGCTCCCACCTCGGCCCCGAGGTACCTGGAGGTGATCGTCTCGGCCAGCCACCGTTTCGCGGCCAGGGGATCGTCGCCGGCCAGCCCGATGTGCCGCGATCGCTCCGGCTCGCGTGCGCCCGAGGCGAGACGGATCCACTCGTCGAGCAGGGAATCGGGGATCGACATGGTGCGGCCAAACATGTCGGAGGGGGGCATGGTGAGCCCGACGTAGTTGTCGTACGACTTCGACATCTTGCGCTCTCCGTCGGTGCCCCTGAGAAGGGGAAGCGTCACACACACCTGGGGCTCCTGTCCCGCCTTCTCCTGCAACGTACGCCCGAGCAGCAGGTTGAACTTCTGGTCCGTCCCCCCGAGTTCCACGTCCGCCCCCAGGGCCACCGAATCGTAGGCCTGCATCATCGGATACAGGAACTCGACGATAGAAATCGGCTTCTCCTCCGCGTAGCGCACGGAGAAGTCGTCACGCTCGAGCATACGCGCCACGGTGTACTGCGACGTGAGCCGCAGGAT
>JARFPW010000335.1 GCA_029288095.1 Gemmatimonadota bacterium | reverse complement strand
GGCCTGCAAACAGATGAGCGGGTTCGGCGGCATGGTCACGATCGACATGGGGTCGCGGGAAAGGGCTGAGCGAGTAGTCGCCGGTATGCGGCTGTTTGCGCTGGCGGAGAGTCTTGGCGGCGTCGAAAGCCTGGTTTGTGTACCGGCCCGGATGACCCACGCATCCGTACCGCCGAATCGGAGAGCGGAGATGGGACTCACCGACGGCCTGGTTCGCCTGTCCGTCGGCATCGAGGATCCTGACGATCTGATCGCCGATCTCGCGGAGGCGCTGGATGGGATCTGAAACCGGTTCGCAACTACTGACGTATTCGCATGCAGACAGCTGAAGCCACCGGAACAAGCGGAGACGGTTGATGACGAATGACGGCGAAGGCACGGATATCACCGCAGGCGGGTCCGATTCTCGCAACACGCGACGGATTCTGACGGCGATCGGCGCGACATCGTGGGAGCATCCTGCGGATCGAGCCACGTTGAATGCGCTCAGGAAGATTCCGGGATTCGACCTGGCGCTGCGCAAGATCTTCGGGATGTTCGGCGAGCGGGCCATCCGGCTTGCGTTCAAGGCCAACGCAGTCCGGGTGAGCGAGAAGCAGTACCCGTGGATTCACCAGCGAACGCTGCGAGTCTGCGAGGTGCTGGACGTCGACGACGTCCCCGAGGTCTACGTGAGCCAGACGCCTATCGTGAACGCGGGCGCCGTGGGCATGAACGAACCATTCATCGTTCTCAATTCTTCAATGCTCGAGGTTCTGGACCGGGATGAGGTGGAGGCGGTCCTGGCCCACGAAGTCGGGCACATCATGAGCGGCCACGTGTTGTACCGGACGCTGCTTATCCTGCTGATGCAGCTGACCGTGTTTCGCTACCCGCTTGCCGGAATCGCAGTCCTCCCGCTCCTGCTCGCTTTGCTCGAGTGGAACCGCAAGGCCGAGTTGTCCTGCGACCGTGCGGCGCTGCTGGCGATCCAGGACCGCGACACCGTGCTCAGCGCCCTGATGAAGCTGGCGGGCGGGACCCGGGGCGAAGAGCTCGACCTCCCGGAGTTCGTGGCCCAATCGGATGAGTATCGTGAAGGCGGCGAGGTGCTGGATTCCGTTTACAAGCTCCTGAACGTACTCGGTGCCACGCATCCTTTCGCCGTGGCTCGAGTGGCCGAGCTGCGGATGTGGATCGAGACCGGGCGCTACGAGGAGATCCTGACCGGTCAGTATATTCGCCGGGACGAGGAGGATCCGCGCCCGTATCGCGAGGACCTCAAGGAGGCCGCGAAGGGCTATACGGATGTAGCCTCGGAAATCCTGCATGACGTCGATGAAGCGGTGGATAAGCTGAAGAGCAAGGTCACCGACGTGTTCAAGAAGACTCGGCAAAACTAGTACGGATGCGCGGCCCCGGCCGCCTCCCGATGGCCTGCCGGCCCGTCCCCGCTGTCTGGCGAGGGCGGGCCGTTTTCGTCATCCTGTCCGCATGAACCTCCTCGTAGTTGGAAGCGGCGGCCGAGAGCACGCCATGGTTCGCAAGCTCGCCGGCGACGTCCCGCACACCACGATCTATTGCGCACCGGGTAACCCGGGTACGGGCCAGCACGGGATCAACGTCCCGATTCCCGCAGGCGACGTCTCTGCTCTCGTCCGATTCGCTGCTGCCGAGAGCATCGCTTTGACCGTCGTCGGTCCCGAACAGCCGCTGGCCGCGGGAATCGCTGACGCCTTTACCGCATCGGGACTGCCGATCTTCGGTCCCTGTGCTTCGGCCGCCCGCATCGAGTCGTCGAAGGCGTTCTCCAAGCAACTCATGCAGGAGTGCGGAGTCGCTACCGCCGCGTTCCAGGTGTTCGACGATCCGGGCGCCGCACGCGCATTCGCCGCCGACATGGACGCGCCCCTGGTCGTGAAGGCCTCCGGACTCGCTGGTGGCAAAGGGGCCGTGGTGTGCGCCGACCACCGGGAAGCGGACGAGGCGATCGTCGATCTCATGGAGCACGCCACGCTCGGTGACGCGGGGGCGGAGGTGGTGATTGAAGAGTTCATGACCGGAGAGGAGCTGTCAGTCTTCTTCATCACCGACGGATCCGAGGCCGCCGCTCTCGCCCCGGCAAGGGACCACAAGCGCCGCATGGCAGGAGACCTGGGACCCAACACCGGTGGGATGGGGGCGTACTCGCCGGTTCTCGGGGCCGACCGGGAACTCGTCGAGCTGATTCGACGTGAGATCGCGGAACCGGTACTCGCCGGACTCGCTGACCGGGGAGCTCCGTATCGCGGCTTCCTGTACGCGGGAGTCATGCTGACGCCGGAGGGACCGAAGGTCGTCGAGTTCAATTGCCGCCTGGGAGATCCCGAAGCACAGGTCGTGCTTCCCCTTATGGAAGACGAGTTGTTCGAGCCCCTGCTGGCCGTCGGACGAGGCGGCGGACTTGGCGGCTGGCAGCCGGAGCCGCCATCCCGTGCGGCCCTTACGACGGTTGTGGTGCAGGGCGCGTATCCCGGACCGGTCTCTGCCGGGCTCCCGATCGAAATGCCGGCCGATCTGGAATCCTCGCAACTGCACGTGTACCACGCGGGGACGGCTCTCGAGAACGGGCAGCTCGTTACCGCGGGCGGACGCGTGTTCGGCATTACGGGCATTGCCGATGACCTCGTGACTGCAGCCGAACGCAGCCGATCCGGAGCGGCACGGGTTCAGTTCGAGCAGGTGGATTGGAGACCCGACATCGGGCATTCCGAGATTCGCTGATGCCGGAGCTGCCGGAAGTCGAGACGATGCGGCGGGACCTGGCCCCGGCGCTGCAGGGATCCACGATCGCCGGCATGAGAATCTTCCAGCGCGACATCCTCATGGACGGCGAGCCGCCCCGCCGTTTCGCCGCGAACGTGCGGGGGCGCCGGATCACGCGCGTCGCTCGCCGCGGCAAGAACCTCCTCCTGATCCTGGAACCTGAAGGTCGCAAACCCGCCTCGGTAATCCTGATCCAGGTTCGCATGACGGGACGATTCGCCGTCGCGCCCGCCTCCGATCGCAACGGCCGCAAGCTGGCGGAGGAGGTTGGGTTCTCACACCTGGCAGCGATTTTCCGTCTGGAAGACGGCAGAAGCCTGCTGTATGACGACGTGAGACGCCTCGGCGGGTTTCGACTCCTCAGCGAGGAAGCCTGGCGGGTCAGGGAACGCGACCTCGGCCCCGAACCTCTCCTGTCGACGTTCAGCGCCCGGGACCTGGTGACAGCTCTAGGCTCCGGTCGGGCGCCTATCAAGAATGCTCTGCTGAACCAGCGGCGCATCGCAGGCATCGGAAACATCTACGC
>JARFPW010000311.1 GCA_029288095.1 Gemmatimonadota bacterium | reverse complement strand
TCCGTCCACGGTCTCGAGCGTCGTCTCGAGGCCTTTCGCCTCCTCGACCGTGATCACGCCGTCCTTGCCGACCTTCTCCATCGCGTCGGCGATCAGATCGCCGATCACCGAGTCGCTGTTGGCCGAAATCGTCGCGACCTGTGCGATCTCCTTCTTACCCGACGTCTCGACAGCCATTTCCTGCAGATGGTCGACGACCTTTTCAACCGCGGCTTCGATGCCGCGCTTGAGCGCCATCGGATTGATCCCGGCCGTGACGCTCTTCAGACCTTCGGTATAGATCGACTGGGCGAGCACCGTGGCGGTGGTCGTTCCGTCGCCCGCGTTGTCCGACGTCTTGGTGGCGACTTCCTTGACCATCTTGGCCCCGAGGTCTTCGAGCTTGTTTTCCAGCTCGATCTCCTTGGCGACGGTCACCCCGTCCTTCGTAACTGTCGGGCTGCCGAACTTCTTCTCGATCACGACGTTCCGGCCCTTCGGCCCGAGCGTGACCTTTACGGCCTCGGCCAGCTTGTCGATGCCCTTCTTGAGGCCGGCGCGTGCCTCGGTGTTGAATTCCAGATCCTTGGCCATGTGTCCTGTACTCCTCTCGTCAGTCTCTATGCAGCGGTCAGCGAGCCCCGATCAGTTGATGATCGCGAGAACGTCGCCTTCCTTGATGATCAGGTACTCGTTGCCATCCACGGTCACTTCCGTCCCGGAATACTTCCCGTAAAGAACACGGTCGCCGACGCTGAGCTCGGTCGGAATGATGTCGCCATCGTCCGAACGCCTGCCTGGGCCCGTAGCTATCACGGTTCCCTGCATCGGCTTTTCCTTCGCTGTATCCGGGATGTACAGGTTGCCCCGCATTTCCTCGGAGGCCTCGAGCGCCTCGACCACGATGCGGTCGGCGAGAGGCTTGATGCTGATCTTCGACATGTCCGAACATCCTCCTGGTGATCTGTCGCGATGAAGTCACGGTTGTTAGCAGTCGAGAGCAGTGAGTGCTAACGGCACCCAAGATGTAGTTCCCGAGGTCAATCTGCAAGCGACGCTTCGAGCGGCGCGTAACGCACCGACCGTGCCAGGTTTCGCGGCTGTTTTCTGCAGGATTTGGCGGGAATCGACTGCCTAATCGTCCTGAGGCGGATCGGCATCTGCCACTATGGCGCCTCCGCCTCGGCCTCGCCGGACGTCACCTCCCGGATACGGCTTACGAGTTCGCCGGCCAGACTGTTGGGAACCGGAATCGTCAGGTTGTACTGCGCCAGCTTCCAGGCACCGTCGCGCAGCACGAGCACACCCGTTCCCCGTGTTTCGCCGAGGCCCGCGTTCTCCAGTCGCTCATCGAACCAGGCTGTCGACCCGTCATCGGAGATGTAGACATGGCGCTCGGTGGGCGTGTACGTCCAGCCTCTTCCCTGGTCAAAGAACGGGAGAGCATACGCCTTGAACTCTTCGACCGTCCACCGTTCCGTGGCGTCGGTACCGTAGAACACACCTTCTTCTGCGAACAGAGCGAAGTACCGATCTCCGTCGGCCTCGGACGCGGCCTCGTGCAGCGCGTCCAGCGTCGCGGCCACCTCCGGGTCGGCCGTTTCCTGCCCGGCCAGCGAAGCCGGGAGCGCGGCGAGGCAGGCCGCGGCGAACATGGATACATGGACGGGTCTCATCGGGACTCTCCTCGTGGGTGTCGGTCGTCGCGCCAACGTCCGGCGCGGTCGGTCGACAGGCAAGCCCGGGGCGGCCGGCTGGATACCCCGTGCCGTTCGCCGGCGCCGGGAGTATTCTGTGGCGGATGAACACGGACCAAGAATCGACGCTCTCGCTCGATCCGATCCTCAGCCCGCGCTCGATCGCCGTCGTCGGGGCAAGCCGCCGGCCCGGCAGTATCGGCAACACGGTGCTTCGCCACCTCGTGCAGGCGGGGTTTACGGGACCGGTGTACCCGGTGAACCCGAAAGCCACCTCCGTGGCCTCGATTCCGGCGTTTCCCTCGATCGCTTCCCTGCCGACGGTCCCGGACCTGGCAATCATCGTCGTGCCGAGGGAGTTCGTCCTCGACACCGCTCGCGATTGTGGCGAGAAGGGCGTACGCGGCCTCGTGGTGATTACCGCGGGCTTCCGGGAAGTCGGCGGTATCGGAACCAGGCTGGAGGCGGAGCTGCTCGAGATCGTCCGCACTCACGGAATGCGGATGGTCGGCCCCAACTGCATGGGCGTGCTGAACTCGACCGACACCGTGTCGATGAACGGCACTTTCTCGCCGGTGCTCCCGCCACACGGAGACCTCGCCTTTGCGAGCCAGTCGGGTGCCATGGGGATGACGATCCTGGACTACGCCAGCGAGTACGGAATCGGAATCAGCCAGTTCGTTTCTCTCGGCAACAAGGCGGACGTGTCGGGCAATGACCTGATTGCCCACTGGAGTGACGATCCGGAGGTTCGCGTCATTCTTCTGTATCTGGAGAGCTTCGGAGCGCCCCGCCGATTCACCCGGCTCGCTCGCGAGACGACGCGGTCAGGCACGCCGATCCTGGCCGTCAAGGCGGGACGGACGGCGGCCGGAGCGCGCGCCGCAACCAGCCACACGGGCGCTCTTGCCCAGATCGATTTTGCGACGGACGCGCTGTTCCGGCAGTGCGGTGTTCAGAGGGCCGACACGATCGAGCAGTTGTTCGACGCCGCCGTGGCGTTCAGTCGCGCGCCGCTGCCCCTCGGCAACCGGGTGGCTGTCCTGACGAACGCGGGCGGTCCGGGAATTCTGATCGCGGATGCATGTGAGGGATACGGTCTCGAGATCGGGGCGCTATCTGCCGAGACCCAGGACGCGCTGCGGGCTATCCTCGCGGAAGAGGCCAGCGTAGCCAACCCGGTAGACATGATTGCCAGTGCGACACCGGACCACATTGAAAAGGCGCTCCGCATCGTGCTGCAGGATCCGGGCGTCGATGCGGTGATCGCGTCCTACGTCCCCCTGGCGCTCGAAGCACCCCTCGTCGCCCGCGCCTTCGAAGAGGGCGCGCGCGGGTCCGACAAGCCGGTTCTCGCGGTGTTGATGAGCAAGCGCGGGTTGCCGCAGGGAATGGCGGAGCTGGAGGACTCGAGGATTCCCGCGTATCGGTTCCCGGAATCAGCCGCGCGGGCGCTCGGGGCGATGTGGCGGCATCGACAGTGGATGACGAGACCGGTTGGGGGCAGGCAGACGTTCGAGGTGGATCGGAATGAGGCGGCCCGAATCGTGGAGACCGCGCGCTCAGCGGGGCGGTGGCACCTCGACCTTCCCGAGGGGCTCCAGCTGCTCGAGGCCTACGGAATACAGACCGCCGCCTGGTCAGTCGCGCACTCGGAAGCCGAGGCGGTGTCTGCTGCGGAAGCCATCGGCGGACCCGTCGCTCTGAAACCCGCCTCCGCCGAGATCCTCCACAAGACCGAGTCGGGCTCCGTGCACCTCGACCTCGTTGACGAGCAGGCCGTTTCAGCGGCCTTTCGAGCTCTCGACCAGTCCCTGGAGACCTCGTCGAGTGGCGCCCGAGAGGCGGGAATTCTCGTACAGGCGATGGTACCCGGTGGTCGTGAGACGATCGTGGGCATGGCCTGGCAACCGCACTTTGGACCGATCCTCATGTTCGGCCTCGGGGGACTGCA
>JARFPW010000284.1 GCA_029288095.1 Gemmatimonadota bacterium | reverse complement strand
GCTGAGCCCCCCAACGACCCGAGACAGGTGAACCATGAGCAAGACAACCCCACAGACGTTCGGCCTCCTCCTGCTTGCCGGCGCCGGACTGGTCGCCACGAGTGGAGCACTTCCTTCCGATCCGCCCGGGTCTCCGGTGGCGACGGTTGCACCCGTCGCCGGGACCACACTGTCCAGTCAGCCGGTGTACGACGGGGCCGTGCTGGGCCTGCCGATGCGGGTGGCGGTCGCCGGCGACCGCCTGATCGTCCTGGACGCACTTGCTGCTCAGGCGGTCCACATACTCGACTCCGGGAGCGGGGCGTTGCTCGAGTCCTTCGGGTCTCGGGGCGACGGACCCGGTGAGTTTCAGGGCCCGCGGTCACTGGATGTACTGCCCGGCGGTGATGCATTCTGGGTCCACGACCTGAACAGTCAGCGTAGCACGCTGTTCAGCACACAGCCGCCCGCAAGCACGGATCTCCGCCGTCGCGAGACCCGAACGCTCACGTACGAGCAGGGCATCGGCGTTTTCGAGCCGATCCATCTCGGGGACAGGGAGATCCTGGCGACCGGAATGTTTGACAAGCGGCTGGGCCACCTCGATCTCCAGGGACGCCTGATCCGCGCCGCCGGTGCACTGCCGCCAGCCCCGGACGGCATGGCGCCGCAGCAGATACAGTTTCTTCACCAGGGAGCGCTCCAGGGTACTCCGGCGAGAGATCGCTTCGCGTTCGCGTCGAGGATGTTCACGCGAGTAGAGCTGTTCGATAGGCACGGAGTTTCACAGGGTTTTGTGGAACCGCCTGTCGAGCTGAATCCTGAGGTCAGTAGAAAGACCGGCTTCGTGACGTCCGACTCGCCGTCTGGCTACATCGACCTGGCCGTCACGGACGAGGCGATCTACGCGCTGTTCTCGGGACGGGACCCCCACGTGTGGCGCGAAGACGCCGCGTATGCCGACCAGGTGCACGTCTTCCGGTGGAGTGGCGATTTCGTTGGAGCGCTCGATCTGGATCACGATGCGATCGCGATCGCCGTATCACCTGATGGGAGAGACCTTTACACGATCCGGCACAATCCTGTCGTCGAGGTCCGCCGGCACGAACTGCCCGAGCCGCTGTGACTTATGGGGCTCGAGCGGCACCTAGTTAAATGAGGGTTGTGTTAACGCCCAATCACAGGGGAGCTGGATGGCGCAGCGCACGACAGAAACGGAACTGGGGTCCGAGGTTCACGCGGCCGTTACGGAGATCTTGGCGGATCGGGGCACCGTACAGGCTCGCGTGGACTCGGATCACCAGGCACCGATCGACGAACGGACGCGCTAATGGCTTCCGAGATTCGGCGGGTGGCGGATGACAAGATCGTCGCTGTCGGCGCAAACGCGATTCGTGATGGAGACCGCTACCTGGTCACGATTCTGCTGCCGGCGTCCGGACATCCGCTCGCGGAAACGGACATCGGATCCATCTTCGAGTTGCGAGACACGGCCCTGTTCTTCGGTCACAGCGCCCGTCTGAAACTCACCGGTCTCCTCGACGGAGACCTCGACACGGCCGAATTCCGGGCCTACGGCGAGGGAGGGTTGCCCCCCAGCGCCGCCTGAGCCCGGCCTGCTACATGCGCGACGCCGATATCGTAACGTCGGCCGCCTGCCACGCTGCTTCGAACTGATCCCTGGTCTCTGCCGCTTCGTCCGTACGTCCTTGCGCGTCCAGACTCTCGGCCAGGCCGTACAGCGACCAGCCGTTCCCGGGAAACTTCGCCAGGCTCTCACGATACGCGCGCTCAGCGTCCGCCGGACGTCCCGCCTCAAGCAGCGCCCGCCCGAGTGACCAGCGAATCGGGTAGTACCACAGGGGAGGCTCCAGGTAGACCATCGTATCCTCGATGTCGGCTGCCGCGAAGAAGTGCGCGACCGAGGCGTCTGCCTGGCCGGCCCGCAACTCGATCTCCCCCGCCAACGCGTGTTCGGCGATCGCCGGAATCGGCACGAGGTCCACGAGAACTTCGTTGGACAGCACCTGTTCGCCTGCCGCGCGCAGCGAATCGAGTGAGGCGCCCGCCGCATCAGGGTTGCCCAGCGCCGCGTGGGCCACGCCTCGCGCGTAGTGGTGCAGCAACTGGGCGACCGGCAAACTGGGCGCTGGCGCGTCACGAGCGAGGACTTCCTGCCATCTCCCGAAGGTGACATCAGTGAGCTGCGGTGTCGCCACGGCGAGCTGAATCCAACCCACCGCCTCCGCCACCTCGAGGGCGATCTTCTCGGGCAGAATTTCCGCTGCCTCGATCGCGGTCTCGCTCATCCCCGCCATCGTCGCGGCGAAGTTCAGGAAATGGTAGTTGTGCGGGTAGTAGGCGCTCGTAAAGATGTTGATGGGGCCCAGGTCCGCGATGTACGTCTCGTCCGAGTGGACCGCATGGCGATTGGCTTCGACCGCATCCGCATAGCGTCCAACACGCAGATAGATGTGGCCGGGCATATGGACGAGGTGTCCCGCACCCGGCATCAACGCCGCCAGCCGATCCGCACACTCCACGGCGCGTTCCGGATACGCCGCCTCGACCGCGTGAATCAGGTAGTGGCACGCTCCCGGATGATCGACGTCGAGTTCGAGAGCGGCTTCCAATGAGGCCACGAACGCCTCGGTGCCAGGACGGGCCGTTCGATCGTCGTACGGTCCCTCCCAATAGTGCCAGGGGCTGAGGTTCATCTGCGAGGCGGCGTACAGTGTCAACACGTCGGCGTCCCCCGGAAACGCCGCTGCCGCGCCTTCCATGACCTCTGCCCAGGCCGAGTCCAGCGCGACCCGGTTGGCCAGCGGATCCCCACCATACCGAACGGCCAGCGTCTCGATCAGACTCTGTTCGGCCGGGCTGAGGCCCTCCATGCGGGCACGCGCTTCCTCGATGGCCGACACGGCACGCTCGGCTCCGGACTCGTCCATCGGAGCGTTGATGTTGGGGCCAGAGGCGAGCGCGATTCCCCACCAGCACATGGCGCATTCGCCGTCGAATACAAGCGCCTGTTCGTAGGCGCGGATCGCCTCGGGGTGATTGAACGCATACTGCAATCGCATACCCTGATCGAAGTATGCCTGGGCCTGATCCGAAGTCGTCGTAATCGGGCGGTGAAAGTCACCCAGGTCGTCGTACAGCCTGACTTCGGCTTCCGCACCTGAATCTGCCGTCCGGCAGGCTCCGAGCAGGAAAGGCGTGGCAGAAAGGAGCAACAGCGTACGTAGAGAGCGACTCGGACCCATGATGATCAAGCCTCCTGCGGGGATCGACGTCCGTCGAGGAATACCGGATTCAACGGATCCAATATATTCAACCTGCCGATGATGATGCCAACTGCGTCGTCTAGACGTGGTTGAGCAGCATCAACTCGTAAGGGTGCGGATTCAGGTAGACCTGATCCGCCAGGTACTCGACGTCGAGTCGGCGCACGTAGTGCCGGATGAGAACCACGGGCACGATGAGAGGCACAAGTCCTGCCCGGTAGCCTTCGATCGCCTCGGTCAGCTCCGTGCGGTCCCCGCGATCGATGTCGTCGGAGACGTATCCCGCCAGGTGCTGAAGGACGTTGGTGTGACGTCCGCGGCTGGGCAGCTTACGCAGGGCCTCGCTGAACTGCTGTTCATAGTCAGTCGCAAGGGTAGCCACCTCGCCCGCGCCCCGCGGTGCCGTCGCGAGCAGGCGGCCCAGCTCGCGGGCAGCCGACGGATTCCGCGACATCAGCAGGTATTTGTGGCGCGCGTGGTATTCCATGAGGCCGGAGATCGTAAATCCCGTGTCCGATAACGCCAGCCAGCGCGCGCGGGCGAAGATCCGAGTGATGAAGTTTTCGCGCAGGCGGGCGTCGTTCAGGCGCCCCTCCTCCTCGACGGGCAGCTGCGGCATGTAGGTGAGCAGCGCATCGGCGAACAGGCCGACGCCGTCACGCGATGGGACTCCATTGGCATCGTACAGCCGCACCCGTTCCATCCCGCAGCTCGGGGATCCGCTCTTGAGTACGTACCCGGAGAGGTGTTCGTCGCGCAGCGCTTCGACCCTGCGCTCTGAGTACGTCGTCATCCGATCCGTCAGGTCATCGCCGCTGTCCGGCATCACGAGCCGGACGCCGTCGCCGTTCGCGCGCTCCAGGCGGATCGGAGGCCGAGGCGTGCTCATCCCGATCTCGACCTCGGGGCATACGGACACCCAGGTCACGTATTCGCCGAGCGTGTCCATCAGGAACGCGTTGCGCTTGTGACCGCCGTCGTAGCGAACGTTCTCGCCCAGCAGACATGTCGAGATGCCCAGGCGGAGACGCGGGAGGCTCAAGCCGGACTCATAGGATCGGGCCTGGGAGGGCCCGGGAAGAATGCGTTCGTCATGCGCTGGTAGCGCCGGTAGTCATCACCGCGACTCCTGACGGACTGTGCTTCCGTGGGGGGAATGCCCGTAACATAGCGAACCAGTACGTACATGATCAGCGGCACGACGAGCGTGGCCGGCCACCAGGGAGAACCGATCGCGATCACGACGTACCCACACCAGTGCAGCCACTCAAAAAAGTAGTTCGGATGACGGGAATAGCGCCATAAGCCGTGTGAGCAGGTTTGTCCGCGGTTCGTCGGATCTTTGCGCCACGCGTGTAGCTGCCGGTCGGCCACAGCCTCGCCGCCGACACTCAGGATCACGACCGCTGCGCCGAGGAAGTCCCACACCCGCAGTCCGCTCGCGGGGTGAAGCATCGCCATCATGAACTGGGCCGCCAGCAGTGGAACCGAAACCGCCTGCATCTGATAGAACCGGAACAACTTGCGGTGGGCGTCCACTCCCCACTCCGCCCGCAGTCTCGTATACCGCCCATCCTCGCCCGGCGTTCGAACCCTGTCCCACAGGTAGATCGCCAGTCGGCCGGACCACAGAACGGCCAGAACGGCCACGAGCAGTCGACGCTCCGGGAGGCCACCGTCGAGGCCCACCGCGTATAACACGGCGGCGACACCAAGGCCTGCCGTCCAGCCGAGATCGACTCCGTCGGCCTCGCCAGTCCGGAGCTGCCAACGCCACAGACCAACCATTACGAGGGCCATCAGAGCCCAGTCCACGAAGATAAGCTGGAGTGGATTCACCTAACCTCCCCGCGGTAGCCGAGCCCCCGTAAAAGGAGCCACGCGGCTCCGAGACCGGAGATCCCGGAGCCGACTACCGCGACTCTCATGATTCAATGCCTGATCGCGCCGAGATCAGAAGCTGATCTTGGCCCCGGCCGTGATCGGCCAGACCCAAGCGGTCGAGCCGGTGAAACCGTCTGCCGTGTCCACGAAGGCGATGTCGCCCTGTGGGCTCAGCAGCAGGCTAACCGCGTCGCTGAGAACATACTCGATCTCTCCACCAGCATTGATGGCGAAATAGGACAGCGTTTCCGAAGATCCATCGACATCGAACGTCATCACGCCGGCGCCTGCATTGATGCTCACCCTCCACCGGCTGTCCTCTGTCGGCTCGACGATCGGCAGTCCAACGCCACCGATGAAGTGATTCACCTTGACATCAACGCCGCCCCCGTCGACAACGTCGTGTGTCCCGAAGTCCGCGTTCACTCGTGCGAACAGCTTTTCACCGAGTGGAAACTGCAAACCGAAGCCGAAACCGGGCCCCGATTCTGCGATGTCGGTGATGTTGAATGTCGGTACGTTGATGCCCCCGCGCACATTGATCGCGACGTTCTGCGACTGCGCGGCCGCGGTAGCCGGTATGGCCAGAGCAATTCCGACCAGGATGAGTATTCGCTTCAACATGGGATAGTCCTCCCCGATCTTGAGGGCACGCCGCTGCGCGCCACTGTCAAATAGATGTCTAGTATTTATCTAGAATAGAACTAGACATGTCTGCTTTGTCAAGGTTTCGAGGGTGAGTCGGAGAGGATCGGCATTGCCCGTTCTTCGACCGCGGTCTCGACCATCTGAAAATACGGTTCGAGATCGAACTTCCTGCTTGTGCTGGAAGAGTTCAGAGGTCGCAGCTTGCCCAAAACAGCCTGTTCCCGGAACGCGCGATCGTGCAGCCCGAAGCACCAGAGAATGCTGGCATAGGTGTTGGGGTTGCGCCCATCCAGTGCATAACGGTGATGCATCCGAATCATGAACTCCTGCGCCTGTTCATAAGAGTCCGTCCAGCGGATGATGTTCTTTCCCCAGAGCATTCTCAGGTACCCCTGAAACGTGCCCGTGCTAACCAGTTCGCGCTGCGCCGCGTTCCAGATCTCGTCGTGTGTCCGGCCAGCCTCCAACTGAACGGTAGTGTATGTCGGGTTGCGCTCGTCCGCGGCGTGTTCAGACAGAGTCTTCTTTACCCAGTCCGGCAGGACAGCCAGGCTCGAGTGATCCTTCGTCGGCGTGTAGTGGCAGAAATTGTAGGAGAGTTCACGGCGCACCACGAGTTCTTCGAGGAAGGCATCCGTAGACTCGTCATTTGCGTCGGCAAGCAGCACCTGCCGCACTACCTCCAGTGTAGAGAGGCAGCCGAAGTGCATGTAAGGGCTGAGTCCGCTGGTCGCCGCCTGTCCAGGATCACTGCGCAGGTCTGCGTATCTCTCGAGGTCGTCCTCTATGAATCGGGCAAGCTTGGTTTTCGCTGCGCGCCGCCCGCCGGTGTGGCGCAGAGAGGGGAGCACGGCCTGGTCGATGTCACAGGACAACACGATCGCGGCCAGGCCTGCATCATCCAGGGAGCCCAGTTCTACAAAGCGATCCGAAGACACCGGCAGCAGCGGCGTATCGCGATTCTGCAGCACCGGGGCCGGGGCGGGGACCAGATTCTCCGCTACCCGCGCGTGCAGGCGCGGCCGAATCGTATATGCCGCGTATTGGCGCTTGGAGATAGCCTGGAGGGGTACAAGCCCGTTCGCGTCGACGGCAACAACCGGCACGCCAGCGTCTGCAGTGTGTCGTACTAGAGCATCCGTGACACGGGGCAGGATGAAAGCAGGAAAATCATCCACAACCACGCAGGCGGCGTTGCGCGCGAGGTGGACGAGCACTGATCCCCGTGCTGGACGGGTTCGACGGAGATGAAAACGATATGAGATGCCTCGTTCTGCGAGTTCGAGAGCGACATCGCGCGCGCATTCGAGAATGAAAGTGTGAACTCGGGCGTTGGCCTCTGGATAATTGGAGTTCAACCCCTGATAGACGAGCAAAGGTAGGTCGAGTTCGTTCGCGCGATGGATGGCTTCGTCGAGCGCGGCATTCTCCGAGCCACGCATGTACATCTGCATCCAGTAGAGGACGTAGGCCCCGGCCTCGACGGGTCGTCCGCCCCGTAGCTCGCGCAGACGAGCTTCACGGGACGGGTGATCCTCAGGCGCCTTGCCGGCACGAATCGCCTCTCTGTATACCACAAACGTGGGTTTGGCCATGTCCAGACGCTAAGCCCAAACCTCCTGTGTGCCTAGGATCTTCGGCGCTCGCCAACGACGCCGAAGATGCGGCCAGGGCCCTCAGCAGCAGCTGACGCGGCTCTCCTTCTCTCCGGAGGGTGAGCAGCACTCTGTGTCGCAGGTACACGTGCACTCCTCGCAGCACGCACACGTACACTTGCACTCCTTATCGCCGCACTTACAGGTGCAGCACTGCTCCGATGTCTTGTCAGCCTGTGTCATGTCTTCCTCCATATCAAAAATACTTGATGCATTGGGCGAAAAAAAACGCCCGGGCGAATCCTCAACTCGATTTGCAGCGACATCCGGGGTCTGCGCAGCAGCGGGTACCTTTGCTCACCGCGCCACCGAGATCGCCCAGGAAGGATTGAATGCGTCCCACCGTGTCCACATCGACGGAATAGAATCCCCATCTTCCGACCCGACGGACCCGCACGAGCCCGGCGTCTTTCAACACCCGAAGGTGGAAGGACAACAGCGATTGCCCGAGTCCCGCCTCGTCGGCCAGTTCACACACGCAGCGCTCACCGCTCACCAGCCGCTTCAGGACGCCGAGGCGCTTCTCGTCGCCCAGCGCGTGAAACGTGCGCTCCAGTGAGCCGCGGTCCTGTATGGTCGTCTGCATGGCCATAACATATCAACAAATATTGATATGTCAAACCGGTAGTGCTGGACGATCCAAACCTGTCGCTTGCCGGGCTTCCCGCGTTAGAGTCCGGGCATGAAATCTACAATTGGGATTCTCACGGGTGGCGGCGATGTGCCTGGTCTCAACCCGGCCATCCGCGCCGTAACGATTCGTGCACTGCGGGAGGGCCACCGGGTCGTTGGCATCCGCAGGGGTTGGGGCGGCCTGGTGGACATCGTTCCCGACAAGGATGCCGACAACAGCGCGAACATCCACTTCTTAACCGAAGAGATCGTCGACAAGGCAGGACGCACCGGCGGCACGTTCCTGCACAGCTCGAGAACCCGACCGAGCACGCTGCCAAGAGAATTCGTGCCTCCACACCTTCGTGCGAAGTATCAAGACGACGTCAACGACATCACCGACGACGTCCTGAAGAACCTCGACTTCCTCGGCATCGATTGCCTGATCCCGATAGGCGGTGACGACACGCTCAGCTACGGGGCGCACCTGCACCAGCGTGGCGTGCCCGTCGTCGCTATTCCCAAGACCATGGACAACGACGTCCCTGGTACGGACTACTGCAGTGGGTTCAGCACCTGCGTCACCCGAACCATCGAGTTGACTCACAAGCTGCGTACCTCGGCGGGATCGCACGAGCGCTTCCTGGTCATCGAAGTATTTGGTCGATATGCGGGGTATACGGCGCTCTTGCCGAGCATGGCGGGCGCCGCCAGTCGATGCGTCATACCCGAGCACCAATTCGACATGGAGCGGCTCACCGAGTTGATGGTCTACGACCGCAACCGCAACCCGAGCAACTACTCGGTGGTACTCGTGTCCGAGGGCGCACAGATGTCCGGCGATTCCGACATGTCGTTCGAGGGCGACGAAGCTGACATGTTCGGCCACCGAAAACTGGGTGGGATCGGAGACCGCGTTGCAAACGCGCTCAAAGAGCTCTCGCCCAAGTACAACGACGGCCGGCGAGTCAACGTGGTGAGCCAGCGCCTCGGCTATCTGGTACGTTCGGGCAACCCCGATGCGCTCGATTCGATTGTACCCATGGCGTTTGGCAATCTCGCCCTGGATCTGGTGACCTCCGGTAAGTCAGGTCGGCTGATCTCGGTTCACAACGGTCGCTACGACAGCGTCCCGATGGAAGCGATCATCGGCACCAAGAAGGTCGTCGACGTCGAGAAATACTATGACACCGAGCGCATGCGTCCGAAGTACAAGGCGTTCAACGGCCTGCCGCTATTCATCATGACGAGCGACGCTTAGCACATGGCTGAAAACGCAGGCAGCATTCGCAGGATCGCGATTAACACGGGAGGCGGAGACGCTCCCGGCTTGAATGCGGTCATCCGGGCCGCGGTGCTGGCCGCGCTGCGCGAAGGATGGGAGTGCGTCGGGGTTCGTGACGGATACAACGGTTTGCTCGAACCCGACAAGTATCCGGACGGCGGGCTCGTTCGGCTCGATCGATCCTCGGTAAGGGGGATCACGCATCTGGGCGGCACGATACTCGGTACGACGAACCGGGGGGATCCGCGAGCCTATCCTGTGCAGGCGGCCGACGGGTCGTGGTCCGAGGTCGATCGCTCCGACGAACTCGTCCAGGCATTTGCAGATCACGGCGTCGATGTGCTGATAGCGATCGGCGGCGACGGCTCGCTGGCCATCGCGAACACGCTGGCTGAGAAGGGGCTCAAGGTCGTCGGCGTGCCCAAGACGATCGACAACGATCTCGAGGAGACCCACGTCACCTTCGGTTTCGATACCGCGGTGACGTTCGCCACGGAGTGCATCGATCGCCTGCACAGCACGGCCGAAGCTCATGACCGGGTGATGGTCATCGAGGTGATGGGCCGGTATGCGGGGTGGATCGCGCTGCACTCAGGCCTGGCCGGCACGGCGGACGCGATTCTGATCCCCGAGATTCCCTACGACCTGACTAGCGTCGCCAAGGTTATCCGGGAGCGGCAGGCAGCCGGGCGCGAGTTCGCGATCGTCGTCGTGGCTGAAGGCGCGCGCCCCGAGGGCGGCACACGGTCCGTGATCGAAAACGAGGTCGGCGAGGCTGAGCGCCTGGGCGGAATCGGGCACCGGGTGGCTGCCGAACTGGGGGAGATGACCGGCAAGGAAACACGGACGGTCGTGCTCGGACACTTGCTGCGTGGAGGCAGTCCGACCACTCGCGATCGGATCCTGTCGTTGCGGTTCGGGGCGGCTGCGGTGCACG
>JARFPW010000258.1 GCA_029288095.1 Gemmatimonadota bacterium | reverse complement strand
GCCCCTCCGGGCAGAGGTCGGTCATCTGACCGACTCCGGCGTCCTCGGGGGATTCCCAATGGACCTTCAATGCGACACGCCGGCGGCCGCTGTTTCGCTGAGCGGCGGCCAGAAAGCCCGTCAGCACGTGCAGCAGCCTGCGGCGGCTGATGGGCCGCGCAATGAAGCCGTCGGCGCCCACCGTCGCACATCGTGTGTAGTCGGGCAGCGTGCCGACCATCAACACCGGGACCGACCCGAGCACGCCGTCGGATTTGAGCGTACGGGAGACCTCGAGGCCATCGGGTTCGAGGCGCCTGCTCGCGAGGAGCCCGGCGGGCCGAACAGTCCATGACGGAAACCGTCGTGCGATCCGAGACGATCGCATGGTACCAGCGCATGGTGGACGCGGCGCTGCCCGACCTCCTCGACGAGCTCCTGGCAGACACGCCTGACGCAGCGGCCGAGCCGATCCGGTACGCCGTTCTGGCTCCGGGAAAGAGAATTCGACCCCTGTTGCTCATGGCCGCGTTCAAGGCGACCGGCGGTCGCCCCGAAAACGCGGCGGGTGTCGCCTGCAGCGTGGAACTCGTGCATGCGTACTCGCTCGTGCACGACGACCTCCCGTGCATGGATGACGACGTGCTGCGCCGGGGCAGACCCACGCTCCACGTCCAGTTCGGTGTTCCTGCGGCGGTGCTGGCGGGCGCGGCGATGATGCCGCTGGCGGTCCGGGCGGTAGGGCTGGCGGGTCGAGACATGGGACTGCCCGAGGAGCGGGTCGCCAACCTCGTAGCTCGGCTTACGGCGGCAGCGGGTGGACGGGGCATGGTGGGCGGACAGCTGCTGGATCTGCGGGCGGAGGGCCAGGACGTGGCGCCGGACGAGCTCGAGCGGATCCACGAGGGGAAGACGGCGATGCTGATTGCGGCCGCCGCCGCGATGGGAGCCATCGCTGCGGGCGCCAGCCAGGAAGACGTGGATCGACTCGAGCGCTTCGGGATGAGGTTGGGTTTGGCATTTCAAGCGATTGACGACATCCTGGACCTGCGGGGCACCACGGACGAGCTGGGCAAGGAGAGTGGCCGGGATGCCCTGCTGCGGAAAGCGACGTACCCTGGCGTCCACGGCCTTCGAGATGCAGAGCGCCTGAGCCGCGAGCTGGTTCGCGCTGCCGAGGCGGAGCTCGAGGGACTTCCGGACGCCCAGGATCTTCGGGGTATCGCGGATTGGATCCTCTCGAGGAGACACTGAGATGAAGCTGGGACTGGTCGGGTCGCCGGGGCATCCTGATCTCGCGCCCATCGTCACCCGGGTCGCAGCAGTGGCCGGAGAGCTCGGTCTGCAGCTTTACGGGGATGACGTGGTGCGCGCGGTCGCAGCCGAGGAGTGGCCTCATCTGGACGCGCACCTCGGAGACTTGGACGCTCTCCTCACCCTCGGTGGCGACGGGACGTTGTTGCGCGGAGCCGGCTTGGCCGGACCGCACGGTCTCCCGGTGCTGGGCTGCAACCTGGGCAAACTGGGTTTTCTTACCGCCGGGCCGATCGATCGGCTCGAGGAGATGCTGCGGCATCTGGTGTCGGGCGCGTGCGTCGAGGACGTCCGGCTCGCGCTGGAGGTGAAGGCGGCAGGGCAGACGTGGTACGCCGTCAACGACGCGGTCGTCCACAAGAGTGGAGCGGCGCGGCTCCTGCGCATGAGAGTACGGATCGATGGCGACGCCGTAGGCCAGTACAGCGCGGATGGAATCATCGTCTCCACGGCCACGGGCTCAACGGCCTACAGCCTGTCGGCGGGTGGCCCAATCCTCGTGCCGTCCCTCGACGCCATCGTTGCGGCACCCATCTGCCCACACACGCTGGCTATTCGTCCCATCGTCGTGGGCGCGGACTCGACGATCGACATCGACATCCTGAGCGGGATGGTCGGCACGCTGGTGTCGGTTGACGGTGAGGCAGAAGTCGAGCTGGCCGGTGGCGAGCGGGTCTCCGTTCGGCGCTCCCCTCATTCGCTCCGGTTGTTGCGGCTTCAAGATGACAACTTCTTTTCCGTCCTCCGCCGCAAGCTGCGCTGGGGGGACGTCCGGCCCGAAGAGGAGTGACCTCGTGCTGAGGGAACTGAGGGTTCGCAACTACGCCGTGATCCAGGACGTCAGCCTGGAATTCGGGCCGGGCCTCACGGTACTGACGGGCGAGACGGGGGCCGGTAAATCGCTACTGGTAGGCGCCCTGGCGCTACTCCTCGGAGAACGGGCGAGCTCCGAGGTCGTGAGGGCCGGGGAGGACAGAGCCTCTGTCGAGGGTCGGTTCGACATCGGCGAACACCCGGATGTCGCGCGTCGGTGCGATGATGCCGGCATCGAAGCTGCCGAGGGATGGCTGATCATCCGGCGAGAGGTCCAGCGCGAGGGCAGGAATCGGGCATGGATCAACGGTACCCCGGCGACGGCCGCTCTCATCAAGGATCTGGCCGCGAGGCTAGTGGACCTGCACGGACAGCACGAACACCAGGCCCTCCTGTCACGCCCGGTGCAACAGGCCATGCTGGACGAGTTCGCCGGCGCGGCCGCGGAGCTGAGTGCGGTCGAAAGTGCGCATTCCCGGCTCACTGCTGCGGTGGAAGCTCGCCGCGATCTGTCGGACCGGGTGGCCGCCATCCGGGAGCGTGCCGATTTCCTTCGATTCAAGCTCGACGAAATCGACGGTGTCGGACTGTCTGAAGGGGAAGAGGAGCGGGCGCAGACGGAGGTGCGTCGGATGGCGCATTTCGAGGAGCTCCTGGAGCTGTCGGGCGGGCTGGCAGAGTCACTGTACGGAGGTGACGAGGCTCTGCTGGATCGACTGGGCGAGCAGGGGCGGCGCCTGGACGATCTCGTGCGAATCGATCCATCGGCGGGGGATCTGTCGGAGCTGCACGAGACGGCGCTGCGGGCAGTGGAAGAGCTGGGCCGGCGCCTGGGCGCGTACCATGCGGGCGTCGAACACGATCCTTCCCGACTCCAGCAGCTGCGCGAGCGCCTGTCGTCCATCGATCGACTGAAGCGCAAGTACCGGGGCACGGTGGACGAGATCATCGCCGAAGCGGATCGGGTTCGGGAGGAACTGGACACGATCGACACCTCGGACCTCGAACTGACCCGGCTAACGGGTGAGGAACAGGAAGCTGCGGCGACCCTCGAGGAGGCGGCGGCTGCCTTGCGGGAGCGGCGTGTCGCCGCGGCCACGCGCCTCGAGGAGCAGGTGATGGCCCTGCTACCGTCGCTCGGTATGGACGGCGGGCGGTTCTCGGTCATCCTGGAACCCCGCGAGCCGACGGGCCCCGCGGGCTCGGAGCTCGCCGAGTTTCTAATCAGCCTCAACCAGGGATTCGATCCCGGGCCGCTGGCGCGTGTAGGATCGGGGGGAGAGCTGAGCCGCGTAATGCTGGCCCTCAAGACGGTGCTTGCTTCCATCGATCCGGTCCCGTCCCTCGTATTCGACGAAATCGACGCGGGGGTCGGTGGTCGCGTGGCCCACCAGGTGGCGGCCAGGCTCGCCGAAGTGGCCGGGAGGCACCAGGTGTTCGTCGTTACACACCTGGCGCAGATCGCCTCGCGCGCGGCGAGTCACCTGCGAATCGAGAAGTCGGATGTCGCGGGCCGAGCGGAGACGCGGGCGGTGTCGCTCGCGGGTGCCGAGCGGGTGGCCGAGGTCGCCCGCATGCTTGGCGGCGATCCGGACAGCGACACATCCCGCCGGCATGCGGAGGAGCTGTTGGAGGCGGCGGTGTCGGGCGTCTCAGATACGTAGGAGCGGACATCCTGCCCACTTTCCGGAGTCACGTGGCTTCGATACGATGGGTGCCCGCTGATTACAGGCGTACGGTGCCGTGGCCGAGCGGTTAGGCAGGGGCCTGCAAAGCCCCCTACTCCGGTTCGAATCCGGACGGCACCTTCCTACTCTCCCTGGTTCGTTGCGTTAGTCCCCGCCTCTGAATAGCGTCCTCGCACCGGCCCATGCCCCGGGCCTGGACGCCTATGACACAGGAGTTTCGTGTGGCCCGCTGGTTCCGCCTTGAAAACGCGCTGGCTATCCTGCTCGTGGCCGTACCGATCACGCTCGTGCTCGAGTTCGTGGTCGGTCTGCACGGCACCCCCATTTTCATATCGGCAGGAATCGCAATCATCCCGCTGGCCGGCTACATGGGCCGGGCGACAGAGCGGCTCGCCGAGCACGTGGGAGCGGGTCTCGGCGGACTTCTGAACGCGACATTCGGGAATGCCGCGGAGTTGATCATCGCCGGGTTCGCCCTGAGCGCCGGACTGCAGGACGTCGTAAAGGCCTCGCTAACGGGGTCGATCATCGGAAATATCCTGCTCGTGTTCGGGCTGGGCGCCCTGCTCGGCGGCCTCCGTCACCCGGTGCAGACGTTCAACAAGACCGCCGCCAGCCTGGGCGCGACGCTGCTCGTGCTCAGCGCGATCGGTCTCGTGATTCCGGCGATCTTCCACGCTGTCGCCGGCGCGTCGATGGGTACCGAGCTTTCGTTGAGCCGGGACATCTCGATCGTGCTGATGGCCACGTACGTTCTCAGCCTCGTGTTCAGCCTGAAGACCCACTCGCACCTTTACCTGGGCGCCGCGGCGGGCGCTCCTCGCCACGCGGGCGCCACCGACAGCGAGGCGGGTGACCACGAGCATGAGAGCTATCCGGGGTCGGCTCGGGGGGCTCTGATACTGCTCGTCGCCTCCGCGGCCATGGTGGGCGTGATGTCGGAAACGCTCGTG
>JARFPW010000182.1 GCA_029288095.1 Gemmatimonadota bacterium | reverse complement strand
TGACTTCCCGCCGGGGCGAGGACGATGGGAGTTTCCCAGCGCTCGCCAAGCACCTCCACGCCGGTGTCAACGGCGCGGACGTCCGCCAGCCTGCGCGCTCGCAGATCGAATCGTCCGAAACCCTCCCGATTGGCGCGCAGCGTTTCGTCGCCGTCCACGCCGGTCGCCAGGTAACCGTAATGGGCCGGAGGGAGCGCCCGCCGGGCGACATCGCGGAAGTCGAACACGTTGATCGCGTCACCCGGAGAGTCGATGAGATCCGACAGTTCGCGAAGAGCTGTCCGGCCGGTCGGCGCGTCCGTCTCGCCCGGATCACCTGCGGAGAAGCCGATGAGAGGCAGGAGCGCACTGGCCGCCAGGAACCGGGCGAACGACCGGCGAGAGACGGGGGCTACCTGGCTCATGGACAACTCCGGTCAGGGAGAGAAGCCGGACGCACCACGACCCCGGCCCCGCGAGCGGAACGTGTCTGTAACCTCGATCAGAGCCCGGGAGAGCGGTCGTCCCGGATCTCCCGTCTGCTCTAGTCCTCGTACTTGAACGACACCTTCACCTTGGCGCGGTAGCGCACCACGTCGCCATCGCCCAGCAGCATGTCCAGGTCTCCGACCTCGGCGACGCGGAGATCCCGCAGGTTCTTCCCCGCCAGCTTGATCGCCTCGGAGGCGGCCTTCTCCCAGGACTCGGTGCTGGTGCCGACCAGCTCGATGACCTTGTAGACGCTCTCTGACATGGCTTTTCCTCCTGGAGTTTCGAAGGGGTAGGCAGGCGGCGCGGGCCCTCCGGCCGCATCTCATCCAGATAGTATAACCACCCGGTCATGTCCTGTCGTGTGATGGCATTCGCGCCAGCGGCATCTAGAAGAACTGCCCGAACAGCCTGTCCGTCGCCTGGTCCAGGGCCTCCGACGGATAGGCCTGTTCACGAAGCACCTGGGCTTCGCGGGCGAACGCCAGGAGATTCGCCTTGAACTGCTCGAATCGCGCTTCGTCCACGTAGTCCATGGCCGTCTCGTCGCCGATGAAGTTCGCTACCCCACCCCATCCGCGGGCGGATCGCCGGACCCCGGCGGCCAGGTCCGGATCGTCGCCCTCGACGGCGTAGGCGTACAGCAGCACCGCCAGCTGGATTCTCCCGACGTGCGCCTTCTGCAGGGCCATGCGTGCCCGGTGCGCGCGGATCTCAGCGACGTTGAACAGCATCGTGGCCGGCGGAAACAGGTTGGGGACGGCGTTCTCCACCAGCCACACGGTTTCCCGCTCGATGATGTCTACGAGCACCCGGTTCAAGGCGGCCGTACCAGCGGGCGCGGGCAGCGTGACGATCGACGTCTCGCGGCCTCCACCGTGAGCCGTGACCAGGTCCTGCGAATCGAGAACCATCAGCAGGCTGTCGTCCGGCGGCACCGGAATCATGAAGGCGAAAGATCCGGTGGAAATCGTGTCCGCCGGGTCCACCAGTGGGCGCACCTCTCCCCAGTGCCCGTATCGCTGGCGGACCGGCACGAACACGGACATTCCGCCACACAGCGAATCGTAGTAGGGGTCGAAGATCCGATCCTCGAGACCGTCCTCCTCCACCACGCGCGCCAGCGCCTCCGCCTCTCTCCAGTCCAGCTCCCGCGGGAATCCCTGCCCCGCCGCCCAGGCCGTCTCGACCGGGAGACTCGGTATGCCGAATGGAAACAGGGTCGCGACGAGGACCAGGGCCCCGGTCAGCCAGTGCTGCGCCTCCTCGCCCGTGAAACGCACGAGGAACCAGGCGATGAAGACGCCCGCAATCGTGGACGCCACCACCGCGGACTGGAGGAAGAACCGCAGGCTGTCCTGGAACAGCCACGCCAGTGGCGCCATCGCCCACAGGACCAGGAACAAACCCTTCTGGCGTTTCCACAGCAGCCACAGCAACCACGCGAAACCCGGGGCGGCGAGGGCGTAGGTGAACAGCGCAACCGAGCCGGCCACATGCCCGCGCTGTCCGTTGTACCAGGCCAGGTGACGCAGGAAGTGGAATATGTAGGGCGAGGTCAACACGACCGTGATTCCGCCGGTGATCAGCAGCGCCTTCCAACGCCGCGTGGCCAGCCCGGCGAGCAGGATTCCAAGCCCCACCACGGGCGCCCCCCCGAGATGCACGTACGTGGTGAGTACCGCGAACAGGATGGCCCGGACGTAACGCTTCTCGAGGAAGAAGTGGATCGCCCACGCGACCAGGATGAAGATCCATCCCGACGGCACCCCGACGAAGAACGGGGCGGCCGAGAACACGCTTCCCGTCAGCAACGCGGCCGCGAACAGGCCGGCCCGGTCACCGCCGAACCGGCGGGCGAAGAACACGGCCGTATACACCGCGGCAGCCCACTGGGCCACGGCCAGGATCGAGAACGCGTGCACGTAATCCCAGCCGTCGCCCCCCATCAGGCGCCCGAGCAGCCCGATGGCGTAGTGCAGCGCCGGCCCCTGGAGGTTGGGTCTTCCCGTGGGAGCCCAGTTCAGGTAGTCCCACCAGTACGTGCCGTTCTCGGCATACTGGCGGGCCAGCGAAATGTGGAAACCGAGATCGTTGTCCGCGAAGTAATCGCGCAGCATCAGGAAGAGGAGGATCGCATGGATCGAGATCACGAGGACCATGGCGCGTCGCGCTCCGCGCGAGTCGCGTTCGGCCTCGGGTACCAGGCTGACGCTCATGCTGCCTCGGACAGTGGGTAGGTGCGGCGACCTTCGGGCCGGCTATCCCACAATCTGCACCGGCCGTCCGATCCTCGCACCCCGTGCGAGGCATCGGTGTTTGACAGCAAGGCGAGAGGAGGAGTCAATTGCCGGCCATGATGAAGCTTCTGGAACGGTTGACCAGTGTGCGACGGGAAGAGGTCGGCGCCCTCGTGTGGGCGCTCGTCTACGGCTTCTGCATCTTCCTGGCCTACTACATCCTGCGGCCCGTCCGCGACGAGATCAGCTCCGCCGACCGGGGGAACCTGCAAATCCTGTGGACGGCGGTATTCCTCGTGATGCTCATCGCGGTGCCCGCCTACTCCTGGGTGGTCGCCCGCTGGCCGCGCGGGGTGTTCGTACCGTGGGTGAACCGCTTCTTCATCGCGAACCTGGTCGCGTTCTACGTCGCGCTCGTCTCACTGCCCCTCGACGCCCGCCCGTGGATCGATCGGGTGTTCTACGTGTGGGCCAGCGTATTCGCCCTGTTCGTGGTCACCGTGTTCTGGGGCTTCATGGCCGACCTGTTCACGAGTGAGCAGGGGAAGCGATTGTTCGGCCCGATCGCGGTCGGCGGCTCGCTGGGCGCGATCATCGGTTCGACCGTGACCGCCGGCCTGGTCGATGTGTTGCCGGCATTTTCGCTTCTGCTGGTCGCCTGCGTCCCGCTGGAGATGGCGGCGCAGGCGGCCCGGCAGCTGCAGCGGCGCTCGGACCGGGCCGGGAGCACGCTGCGGCGAGACGATGCCCCCGTGTCGGGAAGCGTCTGGAGCGGAATCAAGGTCGTATTCAGCTCGCCGTACCTGGCGCGAATCGCCCTGTTCATCTTTCTGATGACGTTCGCCTCGACGGTCCTGTACTTTCAGCAGGCGCACCTGATCTACGACGCGATCAGCGATCGGGCCGTCCGCACCGCGCTGTTCGCCAAAATCGACCTCGCGGTGAACGTGATCACGCTGGTGGGCCAGGGCTTCATCGTGGCACACGTCATCCGCCGCCTCGGGATGGGGTGGAGCCTGGCTCTCGTGCCGATCATCTCCATGTTCGGCTTCGTCGCGCTCGGGATCTTTCCGACCCTCGCGGTGCTGGTGGTGGTCCAGATCCTGTAC
>JARFPW010000157.1 GCA_029288095.1 Gemmatimonadota bacterium | reverse complement strand
GACCAGGTGCTTCCGGTCGCACGGCATGACAGTTCGGCTCTCGGCCTGTTTCCGGGGTCCCGGCGGCAAGAGGTCGAACGGATGCTGCCCGTGTTCCTGGAGGCGGCGTCACAGCTCCGGACCGACCGTCCCGATCTGCGTGTGCTGGTGGCGCGTTCCGAGGATCTGCCTGATTCCGCCTATGACGGGTGTCCGGCAGATCTCCTGGCATCTCCCGAAGATGTCGTTCGCAACTCGCGTGCTGCGATTACGAAGTCCGGGACGATCACCCTTCAACTGGCGATCGCCGGGGTACCGATGGTGGTGGCCTACCGGGTGCATCCACTCACATACCAGATCCTGAAACGGCTCGTCAGGCTGGACCATATTGCCCTCGTCAACCTTGTTGCCGGACGTACGGTGGTCGAGGAACGGATTCAGGGTGCGATGTCCCCGCGGGCTCTTGCGGCCGAAGCAGCGCTCCTCCTGGATGACAGCGAGCGCCGGGAGGAGATGTGTCGTGAGCTGGCAGGCGTACATGAGCAGCTGGGACGGCCGGGAGCTGCGGGTCGCGTGGCTGATCGGTGCGTCGCCCTCCTCGGGGCCGGGGGAATGTCCGCTTGAACTCTCTCGTTCTGCGCGGCCGTCGGGAAGACGCGATACGGCGAGCATGGACGGGCAGACCGAACGCCGGCCTGCGAGCGGCGGCCGGTGCCTACGGTCTTGGCGTCGATTCGTGGAACCTGGGCTGGACCGTGGGCCTGCTGATGCCGGCCCGTTGTCCGGTACCCGTGATTTCCGTCGGCGGACTGGCGGTCGGCGGCAGCGGGAAGACCCCCATCTCGGGGGCTGTGGCTCGCCACCTGGCCGACGCGGGCTCGGAAGTCACCGTCCTCACGGCAGGATTCGCTGACGAAGTGGCGGTGCATGCCGCGGCCAACCCGGACGTACGCGTTGCGGGCGGCCGGAATCGCAGGGCGCTGGCCATCGAGGCCGCGCACGAGGGCTCGACCGTCGTCGTACTGGACTCAGGATTCCAGCACCGCCGACTTCACAGAGACCTGGATATCGTGACGATGCTGGTCGACTATCGGGGCAACCGTCGCCGGCTTCCGGCCGGCCCGTTTCGCGAACGCTGGGCCAGCCTGGCGCGCGCCGACGCCACGGTCCTCGTTCGTCGTCAGGCACCGCGCACCGCGGCCACCTACCTGTACGACGAGCTTCAGCGGGCGTTTCCAGGCATGCACGTGGCGACCGCTCGGATACTTTCGTCGGGGCTCCAGCCGCTCACGGCGGCCGCCCGTGACATTGCCGATCCCAAGCCAGAGGTCGCCGTAGCTGCAATCATGTGGCCGGATGTGTTCTTCGGGGCCCTCGGCGAACTCGGCCTGTCCCCGGGACACCAGGTTGCTCTGGCGGACCATGCTTCCGTAGATCAATCGACAACCTCGGCGATCGTCGATCGGGCGGGTGCCGGAGGTGTCGTCTGTACTGGTAAGGACGCGGCCAAGCTCCTGGCCAGCCTTCCGCCCACGTTGCCGATCTGGAGTCTGGCGGAGCGAGTTGTCTGGGAGGAGGGCGGTGACATGCTGCTTGAAGGAGTGGTGCGGACGGCCAGGCTCGAAACGAGTGAGGCGGGCGGAGAGTGGTGAAGGTAACGCTAGTCTGTGTGGGTGCGCCTCGCGGCGTCCTGGCCCCGGCGATCGCGGAGTACGAAGGGCGCGCTCAGAGGTATTTCGAAGTGGTTACGACGGAGGTTTCTGCCGGTAAGGGGGCACCAGAGCAGGTGAAAAAGTCTGAAGGCGATCAGATTCTGCGTCGCGTGCCGGCTGGAAGCCGGGTGTATGCGCTGACAAGGGACGGCAGCAGGTGCTCGAGCCGGAGCCTGGCAGCCCATCTCGAGGAAATGGCGACATACGGTCCTGCGAAAGCCGTGTTCCTGATCGGCGGGGCCTTCGGACTCGATGCGCAGGTGCAGGAGTCGGCAGATCGCAGGCTCTCGCTATCGGACTTCACCCTGCCGCACGATCTGGCCAGGCTCGTGCTGTTGGAGCAACTCTACCGCGCGGGGACGATTCTCCGCGGTGAACCCTATCACAAGGGCAGTTGAGTGACGCGAGAGGACGGGCATGAGTCGAGGGAGTGGTTCCGGAACTGGTTCGGCGAGGAGTACCTGGCCCTGTATCCGCATCGCGACGAGGCGGAGGCCGCCCGCGCCGTGCGTCTGTTCGTCGATACCCTGATGCCGGGAGACGGCCCGGTACTGGACCTGGCCTGCGGGGCCGGCCGGCACGCTCATGAGCTTTCGGCCGCGGGAGTGCGCACCATAGGGCTTGACCTTTCGGCAGTCCTCCTGCGCGAGGCTCGGAAGGCGGATGAAGAGCTGCCGCTGGTACGGGCCGACATGCGCGATCTGCCGTTCGCGGATTCCTCGTTCGCGGGCCTGACAAGTTTTTTCACGTCGTTCGGCTATTTCGGCACACTCGAGGAGGATAGAACCGTCATCGGGCATATTCGAAGGGTGCTTGCGCCGGGGGGCGTGTTCATGCTCGATTTCTTCAATGCCGATCGAGTTCGAGACCAGTTGGTGCCCCATGACGTGAAATGGTACGGTGACCGGCGAGTCACGCAGACTAGAGCGATCCTGGGAGACATGGTTGTGAAGCAGATCGTAATCGAGCCGGGCGAATCCGACGCACCTGCCCGGACCTTCGAGGAACGCGTGCGCCTGTACAGTCCTGCCGAGCTCGCGGGGCTTCTCGGCGAGCACGGTCTCGTGGCTGAACATCGCTTCGGCGACTACGGCGGCGGAGCATTCACGGTAGAGTCGGAGCGGTTGATTCTGTCGGGGCGCGCCGCGTGAAGGACGACCGACACACCCCCTCGTTCCACCTGATCCCGCGGGCTCTCTCAACGCCCGGCAACCTGGCCGGCGACGTCCTGGCCGGCGGAGCCGCCTCCCGGTTGTTCCGCGGCGTGGTCGGAGAGGGGCAGGTCGAGGTGCCTTCTCCACGACCCGGTCGACTACCCCCGGGGGTGTTTGCCACGACGTCGGCCACCAGCATGGGCAAGCTGGAAACCATCCTCGCCGGAGGCGGACATTTCGTCACGACCGGCCAGCAACCTGGCTTGTTTCTCGGACCCCTCTACACGCTCTACAAGGCGGCCAGCGCAATCAAGCTGGCGGCTGATCTGGAGCGCCTGAGGGGCGTCCCAACGTTGGCTGTCTTCTGGGTGGCTGCAGACGATCATGACTGGAAGGAAGTTGCAGGCTGCCGAGTCCTCGCCACGGATGAATCACTGGTTGAGTTCCGGGTTGAGGCTCCGGCAGAAAGGTCGGGTCGCAGCGTCGGCGAGTCTGTGTTGCCGGAGTCGATTCTCGACGAGATTGAGCGTTTGGCACAGCTGTTCGGTAGTAGCTGGGACGACGACGGGAGCGACCAGCTGGATGCGCTGCGGGCGGGCTATCGTCCGGGGGAGACATTTTCGGGCGCCTTCGTCTCGGCGATGGCCGAGCTGTTCGCCTCTCATGAGCTCGCTCTGCTGGACTCTGCACACCCTGAGGTGAGAGCCGTCGCGAACGGGTTGTACCGAGACGTAGCCACACGTGCACCGGAAATCATGGATGCGGTAGCTAAGGGGCGCACGAGTGTGGAAGAGACCGGGTACACGGCCAGGCTCACGCCGCCGGAGTCAGGGCTGCAGCTGTTTCACGATTCGGCAGCCGGACGCGCACATGTGCTGGCGACGGCGGAGGGCTTCGGCACTCCAGGCGGCGAGCGATGGACCGGGGACCTGCTGGACTCGAATCTCGAAGAGCATCCGTCGTCTTTCACGCCGGCGGCGGCTCTTCGGCCGGTTCTCGAGAGCTGGCTGCTACCGGTGGCGGCAACGGTGCTTGGACCGGGCGAACTCGCTTATTGGGCCCAATTGAATCCGTTGTTCGAGGCACTCCAGGTGGAGATGCCCCTGGTGGCCGCGCGCGACAGCTGGTGCCTCGTCGAGCCGCGGGTGGCTCGGTTGCTCGGCAAGCTCGGTGTGGACTCGGAGCTCGTCGAGATGGGGGAGGATGAACTCCGGCGGCAGGTCCTCGACACAGGTCGTCCGAAGGGGGTAGCGGACGCCCTGGCCACGCTGAACACCGAGATCACTGAGCGTGTGGAGCGGCTGGCTGACGTGGCCGACGAAGAGTTGCCCGGACTCCGCTCGGCGACCGGAAAGACTCTGAGCTCGGTGGAACGCGCCCTCGAGGATCTCGGTCGAGTGATCGATCGTAGAGTCGCGGAGCGCCAGGCGACCTCGCTGGAGCAGGCCGGACGCCTCACGGCAAACCTGGCGCCCGGGGGAATCGTACAGGAGCGGGCCGTGGGCGCGGCCAGTTATCTGGGCAGATACGGGTCTCACCTGGTCGACCGTCTCGTGGCGACGGAGTCGCGATACATTGCTGGGTTGCAGGGTCAGGACTAACATCCCGCATGGCGATTTGGGCACTTGTATTGCTCGTTGTACTGATGATCCCGCTTCTCGCGATCGTTATCGACTCGGAGTTCGGGCGGGCTTTTGCTCGCCGGATTTCGCGGGATAGCTCGGAGGTGGAAGGCGAGCTCGACGACCGCATCACACGTCTCGAGGGCGAGGTTCGCTATCTGACGGAGAGTCTCGAGTCGGTGCGCGACGAGACCGGGTTTCTGAGGTCGCTGCTGGACGAGGAATCCTCGACTTCGCGCACCCTCCCCCCGGCCGATTGACTCGCCGGCGCGAGGGCCGGCATGCCAGTTCCGTCGCCGCCGGCATCTTCATCAGCCGGCTCACCGGCCTCGCTCGTGATGTAGCCGTAGCCGCCTTCCTCGGCACGAAGCTCAGTGCCGACGCTTACTGGGCGGCGATCAAGATCCCCAACATCATCCGCAACCTGCTGGGCGAGGGGACTCTCTCGGCTGCATTCGTACCGGTGTACAGCGAGCAGCTCGAGCGTGAGGGTACAGAAGCCGCAGGTCCGCCTCGACTCGCCGCGTCCGTACTGGGGCTCGTACTGATCGTTGCCACGCTGTTGAGCGGACTCGGCGTGCTGCTGGCGCCATGGATAACCGATCTGCTTCTGGGCGGGAGTGAGGAGGCTACGCGCGTTCTGGCGACGAGCCTCGTTCGGATCCTGTTTCCGATGGCCGGAGTGTTGATCCTGGGCGCCTGGTGTTTGGGCGTGCTGAACAGCCATGACCGCTACTTCCTGCCGTTCGTCGCTCCGGCTGCATGGAATCTGGCGCAGGTAACCGGTCTACTGCTCGCGGCTCGGTTCGGTGCGAGCTCGCTGGCGCACGCCCTGGCCTGGTCCGCGTTGGTGGGCAGTGTCCTGCAGGTTGGAATACAGCTTCCCGCGGCGTTCCGGCTATCCCGAACGCGCCGACCGGCACTGAACCTGAGCTGGGAACCGATGCGCCGGGTCGCGAAGAACACTCTGCCCGTCATATCCAGCCAGGGGATCTTCCAGATCTCGTCCCTCGTAGACCTGGCACTCGCGAGCCTGGCGGGTAGTGGAGCGCTGGCCGCACTGGGATACTCGCAGCGACTCGTATATCTTCCGATCAGCCTGTTCGGGATCAGCGTGGCGGCTTCGTCTCTCCCGGCGATGTCGCGGCAGGCAACCGCGGAGGCGCTGAGGGCGCGTCTGGTGAACGGCTTCTTCCAGATCACGTTCTTCGTCCTTCCAGCAGCGGTCCTTCTGATCCTGTTCGGAGATCTTGCAGTTGCCGTCATCTATCAACGGCGTGAGTTCACGGGCGATAGCACTGCCCTGGTTGGGGCGGTACTCGGAGCCTACGCCCTGGGACTCGTGGCGATGAGTTGCATGAAGCTGTTCGCCAGCGGCTTCCACGCTCTTCAGGATACGACGACGCCCATGCGGATTGCCGCGGTCTCCGTCACCGTTGGGATCGCCATCAGCGTTACCCTGACGCTGTTGATGCGCGAAGCGGGATACGGTCCGTACAGTGCCGTGGGTCTGGCACTCGGGGGTGCATGTGGATCGTGGCTTAACCTGGTGCTGCACTGGGTTCTGCTGTCGCGGCGCATCGGCCGCCTGTTCGACGGGTCAGCGTTACGAGCTGTCTTGCGCCTCGGAATTGCCGCGGTCGCAGCAGCCGCTGCGGCAGTTCTGGTTCGGGGAGGTCTGGAGGCCAACCTGCCCACCGATTCGTTCCTGACGAACCTGGTCGTGTTGATGGCGGTACTTGCGGCTGGCGCTGCACCATATCTCCTGATCGCGCGGCGGCCGCCCAGAATCTTCCCCGAAGATCATCATGGCGACGCCTGACCGTCTGACCGCCCGACTGTCAGACCTGCCGGCGGTCCCCGGCGTGTATCTGTTTCTCGACGCGACCGGGAGCGTCGTCTATGTGGGCAAGGCCAAATCGCTGCGTTCCCGGGTCCGCAGCTATTTTCGAGAGGAAGCGCGCCGTGATCCGAGGCGGGACAGGATGTCGGCCCTGATCGACGATGTAGAAACCATCCTCGTCGAGTCGGAAGCCGAGGCGCTCCTGCTGGAAGCAAACCTGATCCGGGAGCACTCGCCCCGCTTCAACGTCCAGCTCAAGGATGACAAGTCGTACCCCTACGTGAAGGTCACCGTTCAGGAATCGTTCCCACGGGTCCTCGTCACACGGACCCTCGAGCGCGACGGTTCCCGGTATTTCGGACCGTTCACGAACGTGAAGGCGATGCGGAAGGCGTTGCGGGTGATCAAGACTGCATTCACCGTGCGGAGCTGTGATTATCCGCTGCCACGACAGGCTCCGGAGCGGCCGTGCCTCGATTTTCACATCGACCGCTGCAAGGCCCCATGCGTCGGCTATCAGTCGGTGGAGGATTACCGGGCAATGATCGATCAGATCCTGGAGATCCTCGGTGGGCGAAGCTCCGATCTGCGGTCACGTATCCGGCAACAGATGGACGAAGCCTCCGCCGAGCTTGCGTTCGAGGAGGCGGCCGAACTGAGGGATGTGCTGGCGGGACTCGAGGTGCTCCGCCGACGGCAGACGACAATCGACTACAGGGGTGGGGACAGGGACATCCTGGGCGTGTCGCCGGCGGGCGAGCATGTGTGCGCCGTTCTGCTTCGGGTGCGGGACGGACACCTTCTGGGCAAGGAGGCTCGCCTGATGCGGACACCGGATGGTGCTTCCATGCGCGAACTCGTGGGCGCGGCCCTGCGAGGATTCTATATCCCGGTCGGCGATGTGCCTGCGGAGATTCTCGTACCTGCGATCCCCGAGGACCAGCAGGTGCTGGAGAGTATCCTGTCCGAACGACGAGGAGGAGCCGTCGAGATCGCTCGCCCGCAACGCGGCCAGAAGCGCCGGCTCGTGGACCTCGCGGAAGAGAACGCCAGACACCTCGCAGCCGAAGGAAGGATCGAGGCAGTGTTCGACGAACCGGACGACTCGGTGCCCGACGCTGCCGGGCGCCTGGCCCACGCACTCGAGCTCGCCGCTCCGCCCCGGTCGCTGGTGTGCTTCGACATCTCGACGCTGGGGGGAAGGGAATCGGTGGGTAGCGCAGTCTGGCTCACCGACGGGCGACCGGACCGAAGCCAGTACCGGCGGTTTCGGATCCGCAACACCCGGGATGGGGATGTGGATGACTACGCGATGATGCAGGAGGTCGTCGGACGATATTTCCATCGACGCGTGGCCGAGGAAGGAAGCCTTCCCGATCTGGTCGTGATCGATGGTGGCAAGGGGCAGTTGAGCGCGGCACTCCAGGGAATGGAGTCAGCCGGAGTGTCTGATCTCCGCGTGGTTGCGCTCGCCAAGCGCCTCGAGGAAGTACATCGGCCCGGTTACGCGGATCCGGTGCGGTTGCCCGCGACGGATCCCGGCCTGCGTTGGCTTCAGACGATCCGGGATGAGGCACACAGGTTCGCAGTGGGCTATAACCGGCGCCTGCGCAGGAGTCGCACCCTGAAGTCGGAACTCTCAAGGGTTCCCGGCGTCGGGCCGAAGAGAGAGAAGGAGCTTCTCCGAAGATTCGGCAGTGTGGCAGCAATTCGGAGAATGACCGTCGAAGATCTGTCCGTCGTCCCCGGCATAGGACGCGCGACGGCTATTCGAATCCTCGACGAGCTGTCGGCGCAGGGCCAGTCATGACGTCGTTTCATCTCGAGTGCGGTGGGTGCGGTGCTACCTCGGATGCGCATCCCCTGGCCGCACTCTGTGTGGCCTGCGGATCCCCGCAACTTGTGCGGTACGCAGAGGTCTCCCGCGATGTGAGCCTCGCTCTTCCCGGGACCTGGTCCTCACGGCCCAGGGGAATGTGGCGTTTCCGGGAGATTCTGCCGCTGCTCCCCGGGGAGGCTCCCGTGTCCCTCGGGGAAGGGGATACGCCTCTCCTGAGCCTTCCGCGAACCGGAGAGACTCTCGACCTCACGCTGCTGATGAAGGACGAGGGTGGCAACCCGACGGGCAGCTTCAAGGACAGGGGCCTGTCGGCTGCCATTACGAGAGCGGTGCACGATGGGGCAGCGAACTTCGTGCTGCCCAGTGCCGGGAATGCCGGGGTCGCTCTTGCAGCCTATGCTGCCAGGGCGGGAGTCTCGGCGACGATCTTCATCCCGGTGGATACGCCCCGGACCGTATTCGAGCGCTGCGAGGCGTATGCGGCCGACGTAATAGCGGTGAAGGGCTTGATCTCCGACTGTGGAGCACGAGCTCGTGAGCATTCAGCCGAGACCGGCGCATTCGACCTCGCGACGCTGCGCGAGCCTTATCGTATCGAAGGTAAGAAGACGATGGGGCTCGAGATTCTGGAGGCTCTCGACTGGCGGGCGCCGGACGCCGTGATCTACCCTACCGGCGGAGGCACGGGCCTGATTGGAACATGGAAGGCACTGCAGGAACTGTGGGACCTCGGACTCATCGACGAGCCGGCGACCCG
>JARFPW010000126.1 GCA_029288095.1 Gemmatimonadota bacterium | reverse complement strand
GCCGTTGGTCTGGCCCTCCGCATGGCGGAAGCCGACCCGGCCCAGGTGGAAGAGGGCTGGGACTTCGTCCGTATCGCACTAACGGGGTCGGCCGCCGATCGGTTCGCAGCCGCGGCGAGGTTCCCGGTCAGTGGAGCCCGGGGACCCTTCTCGGCTACCCTGGATCGAATCGAGGAAGTGTTGCGTGAGTGCATCACAAATCGTGTCGACTGTGGCGATTTGGCGTGGCATTCGGACGTCGAAACCCGGCTACCAGGCGTCCTGGGCATCGGGCCGGACAGACTTCTATCGGCGTTAGACCGCGTAGAACAGGCGCGAATCGCCGCTGCGGGCAACGGAAACCCGCAGGGAATCGCCGGGGTTCTGTTGAGCGATCTGGCCCATGAGTTGCGCCCTGGTGCCCCGGCCGGGCGGAACGCGGGCGCAGGGCACGGGTAACCGGAGCGTTCATGGACACCGAAGCGTTGACGCACCTGGATGAGCATGGACGCGCCCGGATGGTGGATGTGGGTGACTAGCCGATGACTCGGCGCCGCGCGTGGGCAGAAGGCCTTATAAGGATGCGGCCGGAGACCCTGGACGCGATACGCGCCGGGGGCGTGGAAAAGGGTGACGTGCTGGCCGTTGCTCGGCTGGCCGCGATAGGTGGCGCCAAGCGGACGGCGGACACGATCCCGCTCTGTCACCCCCTGCCGCTAGACTCAGTTACGGTGGAATTGGAGTTGGACGCGGAGTTGCCGGGAATACGTATCGGGGTCGAAGCGTCGGTGGAAGCTCGCACGGGCGTCGAGATGGAAGCCCTGTGCGGGGTAAGCGCCGGTCTGCTAGCTGTCTACGACATGTGCAAGGGTATGGACCGTGGAATGCAGATCAGCGACATTGTGTTGGTTACCAAGCAGGGCGGCCGAAGTGGCGCGTGGCACAGGCGCGAGAAGTCGCCGGACAAGAGGCCGGATGCGGCCGGATGAATTGAAGGCAGGAGACATATAGATGATCAAGGGAAGTCAGACTAACGATCCAGTCGATGCCGCTCCTGCGGCGCCGCTGGACAGTATGCCGAGCGCTGCGCGCACGGCCATAAAGCGAAGAAACGTCGTGGTTGGGATTGTCGCGGTCCTGGCAGTGGCCGCCATTTCTGCTGCCGTGACCCGGGCCGCCGTGAACCCCCGTCTGGTGGTGCTGGAGGCAGAGGCCGAGGCGGCGCGTGCTGAGATCAGGGATGCGCAGAGTGATCTGTCCCGACTTCAAACCGAGTTCGAGCAGTTGCGTGTCGTGCAGGAGTACTCGACTGCCTTTCGCATACCGGCTGATCTGGCCGAGGCGATTCGCGAGGCCGCCCAGCGGGAGGACCTCGATCCGGACATGGCCTTTCGCCTGGTTGCGACAGAATCGTCGTTTCGGCGGCGGGCCATCAGTTCGGTGGGTGCGGTCGGCTACACGCAGCTGATGCCCAGCACCGCGATGTGGCTCGAGCCCGGGCTGACGGAACGCGATCTGTTCGATCGAGACACCAATCTCCGGCTCGGCTTCCGCTATCTCCGAATGCTGCTGGATCAGTACGGAGACGCGCGACTCGCCCTGCTCGCCTACAATCGTGGGCCTGGAATCGTCAGCGGAATCATGGCCCGCGGCGAGGATCCGGCCAACGGATACGCCCGTCAGATTCTCGGTTCCGAGTAGGCCTGGCAGCATGTCGCGACACGAAGATCTGTTGGCGAAGATCGATTCCCACGATGCAGTCGTCGGTGTTATCGGCTTGGGGTACGTTGGCCTCCCTCTGGGTGTCGCGTTTGCCGAGGTGGGTTTCCGAACGATCGGGCTCGATGTGAGTCGCGGAGTTGTCGACGGGATCAACAGCGGACAGTCGCACATCCTGGACGTTGCGAGTGACCGGCTTGCATCGTTGACGGAGACCGGGACTCTGGAGGCTACTATCGATCCGGGTCGGTTGGCGGAGGCCGATGCCCTCGTGATCTGCGTACCCACGCCGTTGAGCAAGACCGACGATCCGGATATGTCGTATATCCTCTCGGCGACGGATGCGGTTCGGCAACACCTGCGCCCCGGGCAACTCGTAGTGCTCGAATCCACGACCTATCCTGGCACCACACGCGAGATGGTGTTGCCGATGCTGGAGGAATCGGGGCTCGTTGCCGGCGAGGATTTCTGGCTCGCGTTCAGCCCTGAACGGGTCGACCCCGGCAACGCCGAGTGGCACATCGAGAACACGCCGAAAATCGTGGGCGGGCTGACACCCGCGTGCCACCAGCTGGCTGTCGCGCTGTATGGGGAGGCGATCGACACTGTCGTCGAAGTCTCGTCTCCGGAGGCCGCTGAGCTCGCCAAGATTCTCGAGAACACGTTCCGCGCTGTAAACATCGGCCTGGTGAACGAAATGGCCGTGATCTCGGACCGGCTGGGCATCGACGTCTGGGAAGTGATCGATGCCGCGTCGACCAAGCCCTACGGGTTCATGCGGTTCTTCCCGGGTCCCGGACTTGGCGGCCACTGCATCCCGGTGGACCCGCATTTCCTGGCCTGGAAGATGAAGACTCTCCACTACCGAACTCGGTTCATCGAGCTTGCCGCCGAGATCAATGCGGAGATGCCCCGTTATGTGGTCGAGCGAGTGACGGAAGCGCTGAACCAGGTCAAGAAACCGCTTAACGGAAGTCGCGTGCTCCTACTGGGAATGTCATACAAGCCGGATGTTGATGATGTGCGCGAGAGTCCGGCATTCGACATTGCCCAGATTCTCCTGCAACGCGGCGCAGACATCGAATACCACGACCCCTATGTCGGCCAGGTCCGCATCGAGGACCTGACTCTGAGTTCCGTCGAATTGTCGGCGGAGTGCCTGGCGGCGGCTGACGCGGTCGTGGTAACTACGGACCACGGGGTCGTGGACTACGGTTTTGTCACGGAGCACGCCTCGATCATCGTGGATCCGAGAAACGCGATCGGCGAGACGCGTGGCGCGACCGTTTATCCGATCGCGGGTCCTCCGCGACTACCGGCAGGTTCGTTACAGCCCGTCTGATCGCGACCCGTTTTCAATCACCACAAGTGTACGGCGGGGTCAGCGCCGAACGGTGATCCGGTCTCCCGGGCGGATGACCGAAGAACCCAGCTCGTTCATCGCGATCAGATTGCTCGTCGACGTACCATAGCGCCGCGCCAGCGCCCACAGGGTGTCGCCCCGGCGCACGGTTATCGTCAGCGGACCTTCCGGCGGAGCCGCCCTGCTCGCGTTCTGCTGCGTGCTGTTTACGGCCGATCGCGCGGCGCGCGACCGCGGAATCACCAGCCGCTGACCGATTTGCAGGCGACGCGGACTGACGTTGTTGTTGGCCGCCCGGATCGCCGCTACCGAAGTACCGTACCGATTGGCTATCGCCCCCAGAGTCTGGCCTCGCGTCACCCGATGTTCGAGCCAGGTCACCCGCTCTGAAGCGGGAATTTCCGCGTAATTCGTCGCGAACGCCCGTGCACGACCAACGGGGACCCTGAGCTGCACTTCACGATCTGGAGGGGTCACTTGCCGGAGATACTGCGGGTTCAGCTCCCTGATGCGACGCTCCGTGGTTCCCGCGGCGTCGGCGAGGACGTCAAAGCTGGTCGCGTCCGGCACCTTCACCACCTCGTACTCATCCGCCGGGAATGGCTCGACGTCGCCGAAGCCGTATTCCTCAGCGTTTCGCGCGATGGTAGCCGCAGCTATGAGCTTCGGGACGTAGTTCCTTGTTTCCCGACGCAGAACTCTTGCATCGGCAAGATCCCAAAAATCGTCGGATCCCGTTCTCCGGATGCCTCGGCTCACGCGCCCCGGACCCGCGTTGTATGCCGCTGCCGCCAGGTACCAGGAGCCGAACCGCTCGTGTAGATCACCAAGGTGCGCAATCGCGGCGTCCGTCGCTCGTATCGGATCACGGCGTTCGTCCAACCAGTAGCTGATCTCCAGCCCATAGGCCCTGCCGGTACTGGCGATGAACTGCCACAGGCCTACGGCGCGGGCCCTGCTGTAAGCGTTCGGATTCATCCCGCTCTCGATCATGGCGAGATAGAGCAGGTCCTCGGGAAGCTCCGCGTCCCGCGCCTTCCGACGGATCATGTCTTCGTACCGGCCTGCCCGCTGCATGTAGATTGCGAACCGGTCGCGACCCTTTCCGGTGGTGAAGTACTCGATCCAGCGCTCCACGTGCTCGTTCATCTCGAGCGGGATAGTGTACTCGATCGCGTTGGCCGGACGGT
>JARFPW010000313.1 GCA_029288095.1 Gemmatimonadota bacterium | reverse complement strand
ATCGCAAACTCCAATCTAGTTCCCCACTGGGCCACTCAGGAGCACTTAGACGAACTCGCGGCCCGTGGCATCATGATGTTCGGGCAGATGACGGCGGGCAGCTGGATCTACATCGGGACGCAGGGGATTCTCCAGGGGACGTACGAGACACTGGGCGCGCTCGCCGCACAGCGCGGGTGGGAGGACGGGCTGGCGGGCCGCATCGTATTGACCGCGGGACTGGGCGGGATGGGTGGCGCGCAGCCCCTGGCCGTCACGATGAACGGCGGAGTCGCGTTGTGCGTCGAGGTCGATCCCGCACGGGCTTACCGGCGCAAGGAACACCGGTACGTGGACGAGGTGACTGAGGATCTGGACGCGGCCGTCGTGCGATGCGAGGAGGCTCGGCAGAACGGGGAGGCGGTGTCCGTGGGCCTGATCGGAAACGCGGCGACAGTGCTTCCGGAACTCGTGCAGCGCGGATTTGCCCCCGACGTCGTGACCGACCAGACGTCCGCCCACGACGTCCTGATGTACGTGCCGGAGGGTCTCGACGTTGCCGCGGCCGAGGCTTTGCGTGCGTCGGACCCCGCGGCGTATGCCGAGCGCTCGATGGCGTCGATGGCCCGCCACGTGGAGGCAATGCTGGCCTTCCTGGACGCCGGGTCCGAGGTATTCGACTACGGAAACAATCTTCGCCAACGGGCGCTGGACGCCGGCGTGGAGCGGGCATTCGACTATCCCGGGTTCGTCCCCGCCTACGTTCGCCCCCTGTTCTGCGAGGGGAAGGGGCCCTTCCGGTGGGTCGCGCTGTCCGGTGATCCGGAGGACATATATCGCACCGACGAAGCAGTGCTGGAGCTGTTTCCCGACGACCAGCATCTGACGCGCTGGCTGGAGATGGCACGGGACCGCGTGCAGTTTCAGGGACTGCCTTCACGGATCTGCTGGCTAGGTTACGGTGCGCGGGCGAGAGCGGGACTCCGGTTCAATGAAATGGTGGCGGCGGGCGACGTGTCGGCCCCGATCGTCATCGGACGAGACCACCTGGATTGCGGCTCCGTGGCCAGCCCGAACCGGGAAACGGAGGGCATGCTCGACGGAACGGATGCCGTTTCAGACTGGCCGATTCTCAACGCACTGATCAATGCCGTGAGCGGCGCCACCTGGGTGTCGTTTCACCACGGTGGCGGAGTCGGCATCGGCTACTCGCAGCATGCAGGGCAGGTGATCGTCGCGGATGGCACCGAGGAGGCGGCCGCGCGCCTGGAGCGCGTGCTCACCGCCGATCCGGGATTGGGAGTCGCCCGGCACGCGGATGCGGGCTACGACACCGCTATCGAGTTGGCACGATCCGCCGGCGTACGGGTGCCCCTGTTGGGGGACGCCTAGTCGATTCCGTTCCGCATCGCGTATCTCATCGCGTCAACGAAGCGGTCGAGCTCTTCCAGGGTGGTGTAGACGCTGGGAGAGACCCTCATGCCGGGACACTCCTCGTGACCGATCGGGGTGGCGATGATCCGGTAGCGCTGCCACAGCCACGCACCTAGAGCGGCGGTATCGAGGCCGTCCACCTCGACGTTGGCGATCCCGCACGCGAACCCGGGCTCGAGGCTGGTATACAGGCGCACACGGTCGTCCTCGAGTAACTGCCGCGCCCAATAGTCCCGCAGGTACACCAGGCGCTCGGTCTTTCTCTCGGCACCAATCGCCTGATGAAACGTGAGCGCCTCCCCGATCGCCAGGTAGTTCGCGGCGGGGTGTGTGCCGATTTCCTCGAACTTCCGGATGTTATCGCTCAGCGTCTCGGCCGCAGCCTGCAAGGGCCACAGGCCATCGATCTTGTCGCGACGCACGTAGAGCAGACCGGTCCCGTGGGGAGCGAACAGCCACTTGTGGAGACTCGTGGCGTAGTAGTCGACGTCGAGCGCTCCGAGAGTGAAATCGAAGTGGGCGAGCGCGTGTGCACCATCCACGATGACCGGAATTCCCCGTGAGCGACCGAGCGAAGTAACCTCACGAACGGGGAGAATCTGACCCGTGAGATTGATCATGTGGCACACGAGGATGAGCTTCGTTCGCGGCGTGATCGCTTCCTCGAATCGCCGGACGACTTCCGCCGGGTCTTCTGCAGGGACCGGGATTCGGATCTGCTTCAGAACGATACCCTCGCGCCGTTCGCGCTGCCGGAACGTCGTGATCATCCGGCCATAATCCTGGGTCGTCGTCAGCACCTCGTCCCCGGGTTCGAGGTCGAAGCCAAGCTGGCAGATCTGGAGTCCCTCGGACGCGCCGCGAGTGAGGGCGATTTCCTCCGGATCACAATCCCATTCACGCGCCATGCGTTGCCGCACACCTTCGCGCTGTGGTTCGAGAATGCGCCACATCGTGTACACGGGCGCCTCGTTCGAGTAGTCGAGGTGTCGTTTCATCGCGTCCTGAACGTAGGTAGGCGAGGGGCTCACACCTCCGTTGTTCAGGTTGACGAGCGTGCGGTCCACGCTGAACGCCTGGGCGATTTCAGCCCAGAAGTCTTCATCGCGAGCGACGGTGCGCGCTGAGCCTGAAGGAGGTTCTGGCAGCTGGTGAGCGGCGAGACTCAGGCGTGGAAGAACCGGAATACCGGTGACGGCGGCAGCCGTCGGGAGTCCGACGGAAGCAACGAATCCTCGGCGGCTGATCATGCACCCTCCCCGGGGGATGTGATTCAGCTAGACAGCCGCGGCGGCGGGTTCCAGGGCGGTCGTCCGAGCGTATTCTACGTCGTGCGCCCGGACGGCCCAAGGCGGCGAGGGCTGGAGCTAGTCGCCTCTCCCCGGCAGAACGAGAGGCGTCTCAGTGATCGAGGCGGTGGCATCGGAGCCGTATGACAGCAGCTCCAGCGTGCCCTGGCCGCTGATGACGCCTCGGACGATGCCGAACGGAACATCCGCGCTCACCCACACATCGCTGCCGTTGTCCGGGAACCGGAGGTGCATCGTCTGAAACGAGCCCGCCGCCACTGTTACGTCCTCGGCACCGACCACTTCTGCCGTGCGACACTGAGCCTCGAGGTCAGACAGCGGACTAGACATCGCAGTCACCTGATACTGCCTGAGAACGGCATCCGGGATAATCACGGCGGGCGTGGCCCCCGTCTTCGTGACTGCAGATACGATCTCGTCGGGCCGGAACGGAAACCCCGGGACCTCCAGCTGGATGATCGACGCGCCTTGTGCGTTGACGGCGGTGATCTCGTACCAGGTGGTGCCGCGGCTGGAGACGAGCGCGAACTTCATGTCCACCGTACCCAGCGATCCCTGCATCCTCTGTTCCGCCCACGCCCCGACCGAACCGTTTCCGAGCGCGACACATGCCGCGTCCAGGTCCTGCGCCTCGAGCGAAGTGGGCAACAACGCCGGCAGCAAGGCCAGGGGCGCGAGTCTCCGGAGGTTGATTCTCATGTCTCGTCTCTCTATGTCGGTCAGCAGGTAGGCCTGATGCGGCCCCTCCGATAGATTTGATACTACTGACGGCCCCGATAGGATCCGAAACAACCGAACAAAGAGGCGCTTGAAGTATGGCAAATGAGATCAGTCTTGAGTGGGTAGAAGACCTTCGGTTCGAAGGCCGCGCCGGATCCTCGATCGTGACGATCGACGGAAACGGTGACCTCGGGACATCGCCCGTCGACTTGTTGCTCGAGTCAGTAGGATCGTGCGCCGCCGCTGATGTTGTCGACATCCTCAAGAAGGGCCGCCAGGACATTCAGGGCTTGACCGTCGAAGTCTCGGCGGATCGACGCGAGGAACACCCGCGCAAAGTGAAGAGGCTCGTAATGAAGTTCAGAATCCGCGGGCCGGTCGACGAGGGGAAAGCGCAGCGCGCCGTGGACCTGTCACTGGAGAAGTACTGCAGCGTGTTTCACTCGCTGCGCATGGACATCGCACTGGACGTGGACGTAGTCGTCAGTCCCTGACGGGTCAGACCCGCAACACCTTCCTGAGGATGCGACGGGCCACTTCCAGGCCCAAAACAAGCAGCACTTTTCTCATTCAACACCTTCCATGCGAGACGATCCGGTCACCCGTCCTGTACGCGCGGCGGGCCGACCGGGTTTCGCCCCGCCGCGCGGCACTCCTCCTACGGTCCGCCCATTCCGGGCATTCCAGGCATGTCCTGTGGTGTCTCGGTGATCATCGAGGTCGCCCCGGTTCCGGACTCGATCAACGTCATCGAGCCATCGTCTCCTTCGCCCTTGAGGAGTCCGAACGGCGCGTCCGGCGACACCCACACGTCACCCTCACCCATGTCCTGGTCGGCAGGCCTGATGTGGTATGCCTCGAAGGTCCCTGCCGGGACGGTCACGGTCTCCATGCCGAGGAACGACGACGCCGCGCATGACTCTGACATCCCGGAGATCGGAAGGTCCATTTGACCCCGCATCATCCCGAGCATCGTGTCGGGGAGGCGCATCGCCGGCTGCCCACCCTGCTTTATAACTACGCCCTGCACGTCATCTGGAGCGAACGGCCACGAGGCAACCAGCAGCTGCAGCACCATATCCTGGTTGTTCACGTTCATGCTCAGTTCGAACCATTGACCCTCTCCGCCGGCCGCACCCTCAGGCAGCAGCGCGAACCGCATCGTGCCCTGCTGGCCCTCTGCGTCGACCTCGTAGGTGGCCCACGAGCCCACCTCGACATCGGTCATGTTCGAACAGATCGTGGCCATGTCCTGCGCAAACAACCCGGTCGGCGCCAGGGCTACGAGTCCGAGGGCGGCGATTGCCGAAACGACTACACGCATCTTCATCACTCCTGTTCAGTAGAACTTGTGGTCGCGGCAAACTGTCCGGCGACGCAGCCGGACGCCAGCGGGGCGATCCAGGGAGCGTCGTCCGCGGGTGGAGAGTGATCCGGGGCCGCAGTAGGTTCGGGTGTTCGGAGGGGTGGCAGAACGGCGAATGCACCGGTCTTGAAAACCGGCGCCCGCAAGGGCTTGTGGGTTCGAATCCCACCCCCTCCGCTGGGCAGTGAGAGGGGATGTGATTCTCACCGGGGGTACGTTTGCTCCCGGCGGTCGCAAACGGGTCTCGCCGCGACGCGGCTCGACGGCGAATCCCACCCCCTCCGCTGGGCCGTGAGAGGGGATGTGATTCTCACCGCTGGTACAATTGCTCCCGCAGGTGGCGAACGGGTCTCGCCGCTGGGCTCCTCGAGGGGGAAAACCACACCCACCCCACGGCACTGCGAGGGGTAGTGATTCTCACCGCTGGTACAAGTTCAAC